>JBDHWX010000061.1:0-9770 GCA_039810365.1 Bdellovibrionales bacterium
TAATGATATCAACTCCATATTCAAGAGCTCTCATTGCTACGGCTGCATGTCTTGTATCGACGCTTATTTTAGGGCGGAGTTTTTGATTCGTTTTCTGAGAAAATAATTTGAGAACAGGTTCTAGGCGTTGCCATTCCTCTTGCCAAGAAAGAGGTTGTGCTCCGGGTCTTGTCGATTCGGCCCCGAGATCATAAATGTCTACATAGTCTTGAGTATCCTGGATATATTCTTTAACAGAATCGATTTGTACAAAAGTTCCACCATCAGAAAAAGAATCAGGGGTTAAATTTAAGATCGCCATCCAAATAGGGGTGTGTTGAGGATGCTGTCTTGCTATTTTTAGAAAGGAAAGGTCAATATCTTTAAGGGGATCCAAAACAAAGGCTCTATTTTTAATTTGAGTGTGTGGGATTGTGAGATCTTGTGTTTGTAGATCAAGATTTTCCCAATGTAAGATGTCAATATCGATAATTCGTGGGGCCCATCGATCAGATAGGGTTCTTCCAATCCTGGCTTCGATATTTTTAATCTCCATTAAAAGGTGGTGTGGCTGAAGAGAGGTATAACCTGATACGGCGAGATTCAAAAAAGGCTTATTCCAATCGGAGGCTGCATTTTCTGGTAAAAGTGCGGGTGTTTCGTACAAAAAAGAGATTTGAATATTATTTAAAATTTTTTCTAAACTAGAAATGGCAAGTTCCAGATTTTTTTTTCGATCTCCAAGGTTAGAGCCTAGGCCAAGATAAACTTTTTTGTTATTCATACTTACTCACAATACTTTCTGCAATTCGAATTCCATCAACGGCTGCAGATGTAATACCACCGGCATAACCAGCCCCCTCTCCTGCCGGATAGAGTCCTTCGTGTGAAATGGAAACAAGTGTTTCTGGATTACGTGGTATTCGAATAGGACAAGAGGTTCTGGATTCAATACCATGGAGTTGAGACTCATGAGAAATAAATCCATTGATTTTTCTGTCAAAATCAAAAAGTCCTTCTTTCAGTGGACCGACAATGAAATCTGGTAAAATATTATTAAAATTAACAGGTACAACTCCAGACGGACTTGACGTGGGAATTGTTTTTCCAAGCTGATTATTGATAAAATCAAGAGTTGTTTGTGCGGGGAGCTCTTTGGTTCCGCCAGAATTTTGAACTTCTTGGTAACATTTTTGCTCAAGGCTTCTTCTTAGCTCCATTCCAGCAAATGTTTGAGAACCAAAAAGTTGTTGGTGATTTATGGTTACAACAATGGCGCTATTGGCGTATTCTCCATTTCGATGGTAATTACTCATTCCGTTGCAAACAATCCCATCGGGTTCTGTGCCACTAGATAAGACATAGCCCCCCGGACACATGCAAAAACTGTAAACTCCGATACCTTGTTGTGTGTTGTAGGTTAATTTATAGTTTGCTGATTTGAGTTTGGGGTGTTCTGAAAATTGTCGATATTGAGTTTTATTTATAAAATTTTGAGAGTGTTCAATTCTAAGCCCCATTGCAAAAGATTTTCCTTCAAGTTGAACTCCAATTTCTTGCAAGTGATAAAACATGTCTATAGCCGAGTGACCTGTGGCTAAAACAACATCTTGAGAAAAATAAGACTTCTGAGATGTATCAACAACTCCGATAACTTTATTTTCTTGAGTTAAGATTTTATTAATTTTTGTATTAAAATGAATTTCACAACCATTTTGCAAAAGATAATTTCTTAATTTTGGAATGATTCGTCTGATTTTATCAGATCCCACATGGGGATTAGAAAGATATTGGATTTCCTCGGGAGCACCAAATTGAATCAGCCTTTGCATGACGTAGGGAATCTCTTGAGACTTAATACGGGTAATAAGTTTACCATCAGAAAAAAAACCCGCCCCACCTTCGCCAAAACAGACATTGTCTTCAGGATTAAACTCCCCATATCTCCAAAAACGATTGATGCTAAAAATACGCTTTTCTGTGGCACTTCCTCTCTCAAAAAGGATACAAGGAACCCCTCTTTCGACAAGCCTTAGGGCACAAAAAAGCCCTGCAGGACCTCCGCCGATAATGATAGGTTTATGATTTGGTATTTTATCTATCTTTTGCATCGCATAGCTTGGTGATAGTGGGACCTCTCCATCAAAGTAAACTTCAACGGTGTAAATTTCGTGTATTTGGTGACGTTTTCTTGCATCAATAGATTTTTTTAAGACTCGATAAGAAGAATAAGAGCCAACAAGATTTTTTAGAATCTCTTCAAGTGAAGAATCAAGAGGAACCTTTAAGTCATTGAAAGTTTTCATATTAAGATGGCTCTTATTTTAGGAGCAATTTCTTAAAAATATATGCTATCTCGAAAGTTTGTGCAATAAAACTGGAAAAAGATTCCTGCCACCCGTATGATACAAAGTATGTTTTACTCGATACTGTATGTTTTACCCAAAAACTTTCTCAGTTATGTCTTTGGTCGAATAGCTCAGATTCGTTGGCCGTCTTTTGTGATGTTGCCCATACTTTTTTTATTTGCAAAATTTTATAAAATTGATCTTTACGAAGCAGAGTATGATCTTTCTGAATATAAATCTTTAAACGATTTTTTTACAAGAAGATTAAAAAAGGGGATCCGACCCATAGAAGAAGGAATTGTCCATCCTGCTGATTCTCTGATTACTCAGTTTGGAAGAATCAAGGATGGCTCCCTGATTCAGGCCAAGGGAAAAAACTATTCGCTAGAAGAATTTTTGGGAGATTCAAAGTGGTTAAGCGAAAAATATAAAGATGGATTTTTTGTAACATATTATTTGTGCCCCACAGATTATCATAGAGTTCATGCCCCTACAGATGGTTTGGTTGTAGAAGTCAATGCGATCCCGGGTGCCCTTTGGCCTGTCAATGCATGGAGTGTTCAGAATATAAATAATCTATTTGCTATTAATGAAAGGGTTATAGTGACAATGGGAACGACTCATGGCTTTTGCTCGCTTGCTATGGTCGGAGCCACAAATGTTGGCCAAATGACATTACGATTTGATCGCGAGATACGTACCAATCAATTTTGGAACCGTAAATCTATTTTAAAAAAATATAGCTATCCGATTACCTTAAAAAAAGGGCAAGAGGTGGGAACATTTCACATGGGATCAACAGTTATCATGCTATATGAAAAGCGTTTTTTCCAGGAGCTTAATATTACTCTGCCAAAGAAAGTTCGATTGGGCGAGGAATTAAAATAGGTAGGAATACATGAAGCTTAGAGCTTTGCAGGTTTGAGTATGATGATCTCGGCCCTCAAAATCAGGCTGAGTATATTTATTAAAAAAAGCAGAAATGGCATAACTAAGTCCCACACGTTGGTTTTTTTGAAGGGCATAAAGCATATCAATATGAAATTGAAGGCCGTTTCCAGTATTTTTAACTTCAAGGATGGATTCAGATTTAAATTTGTTAATAAAGACCATATCAAATCCTCCTTGAAGATCGATAAGTTCTGTTGCGGGGATACTTCGTTCTATGCCAAGAAGGTAGCCACTTTCTTGTTTGGCGTACATGAGTTGAGGGTTACTCAATTTAAAATTATTTTGCATCATATAGTACTGAACTTTAAAAGAAATATAATTTTTAATATTATTTTGATCCATTATATATTTATAAATTGGACCTAATTGATAGACCCTTTGATAAGCCGATGTCGCATTTGTTGTTCCGGAATTCATAGCGTTTTGTGCATGTTGAAATGTTAGGGCAATTCCCCAGTTTTTTATGATTCGTGTGTCGCCCGCGATCTCAATAAAAGGAAGTTGATCACTTGAGTTGAGTTGAAGAGCGCTTGAGGCTTTATTTGAAGAGAGTTGTACAAGGCCCATTCTGGCATTGATAGAACCTTTGCGAAAGTAATTTTCTTTTTGGATGTCTTCTAAAATAACTTTAGATTCGGAAATATTTTGTTCTGAGGTATCAATCTGTGCGTATGACAGAAGGCTAAAGAATACCACAGTAAGAATTAAAAAAGGAGATTTCATAAGTAGATACTATTTTTATTTTTTTGTTACGGCAAGATTTTTAGTGGGGAGGTGGGGTTCTGGATCAGTTGGAAGTTTTGCGATTCTTAATTCAAAGTGGAGGTGAACCCCAGTTGCATGGCCGGTTCTTCCCATTTTACCGATAGTATCTCCCGTATGTATAAATTGTCCTTCTTTAACTTTGATTTGATTTAAGTGGGCATAGAAAGTGGCATAACCGCCTTGGGTATTTTCAAGGATGATCATTTTTCCGTATCCTTTAAAACCTTTTCCAGCATAGATAACATAACCATCGTGGGCAGCTCGAATGGGGGCATTTTTATAACCACCAAGATCAAGTCCCATATGACGGCTATGTCTTGTTGATCCAATCATAAAGCCGCGATTGATACGAACGGCATGAACAGGCCATGAGAGCTTAATTTCATCGCTCAGAGATGTTTTTTGGCTACTTGGAGTTCGAGCAATTTGTCTGGATTCTCCTGGACCAATAAACTCAGGAGTTTGAAGGGTTCCGCAACTACTTAAAAAAAGTATCATTCCGATACAAAATAAAAATCTCTTTAACATCAACAGTATTGTGACATGATCGCTCTTTTTTATCAAATTTTTTAGGACTAAGGAACAGTTTGAAACATGCAAATTAGTATATTGGAAACTGATCACAAAGTTTTTTAACTTCTATTCTGATCTTTTCAATAACTTTTGCATCATCTTTATGGTCTAAGATCTCAGAAATCCAACCTGCAATAAGTTTCATTTCTTTTTCCTTCATGCCTCTTGTGGTAAGGGCTGGAGTACCAATACGGATTCCCGAAGTGACAAATGGGCTTCTTTTTTCATTAGGGACGGTGTTTTTATTAACTGTGATTCCTGCTTTATCGAGTGCTTCTTCAGCTTCTTTTCCCGTAATAGTTTTTTGGGAGAGATCAAGCAAAAGGAGGTGATTGTCGGTTCCGCCAGTGACGAGATCAAGTTTATGATTTAAGAGTTCTTGCTCTAGAGTTTTAGCATTTTTTAAAATTTGTTCACAATAAGTCTTAAACTCAGGTTTAAGAGCTTCTCCAAAAGCAACGGCTTTGGCTGCAATAATATGTTCTAGTGGTCCGCCCTGGATACCTGGAAAAATTTTAGAATTCATTTTTTTAGCGAGTTCTTCGGAGTTTGTAAGAATCATTCCACCTCTTGGACCTCGAAGAGTTTTGTGCGTTGTGGTTGTGACCAGATGTGCGTGTTCCATGGGAGAAGGGGTAAGGCCTGTTGCAACAAGACCTGCAATATGAGCAATATCGGCCATAAGAACTGCGCCAACCGTATCTGCAATTTCTCGAAATTTTTTAAAATCAAGAGTACGTGGATAAGCGCTAAAGCCTGCAATGATAACTTTAGGTTTTACTTCCTTGGCTTTTTTAAGAATGATTTCATAATCTAATTTTTGTGTTTCAAGGTTTAAACCATAAAAATGTGCCTGAAAAACAAAACCACTAAAATTAACAGGTGATCCGTGAGTTAGATGTCCGCCGTGAGAGAGATCCATTCCTAAAATGGTGTCTCCAGGTTTAGCCACAGCAAAAAGAGTGGCCATATTGGCTTGAGATCCTGAATGAGGTTGAACGTTTGCAAAAGAACAATGAAAAAGTTTTTTGGCTCGTTCAATGGCAAGAGCTTCAATTTCATCAACAACATGACATCCGCCGTAATATCTTTTTCCGGGGTAACCCTCGGCATATTTATTTGTAAGAATAGAGCCCTGGGCCTCAAGAACAGCCTTAGAGACATAATTTTCTGAGGCAATCATTTCAAGGCCAAATTTTTGTCTTGCATTTTCTTGTTCAATGAGTTCAAAAATTTTAGGATCACTTGATTTTAATGGAGAGTGCATAATGAAAAACCTTTCTTTAAAAAATTAAGTCTTAATCTTTTTTACACGATCAGAATGTCTGCCCTTGGCAAACTCTGTTTTCATAAAAATTTCAAAAATTTCACAAGCTAGAGAAAATGGAATCAGTCTTCCCCCAAGGCATAAAATATTAGCGTTATTATGTTCGCGAGAAAGCCTTGCCGTTGTGTGATCCCAACAAAGAGCTGCGCGAATGTGCGGATATTTATTAGCCGTCATGGCCATACCTTGGCCGGATCCACAAATGAGAACGCCAAACTGTGTTGGGTTTTGATTTGTATCTTCTGGCTTTATTTTTTCACAAACTTTTTTTGCAAAGTCGGGATAATCAACACGGCTTTCTGAGGAGGGACCAAGGTCTTCAAAGAAATATTGAGTAAGTTTTTTCTTAAGATATTCCTTAAGCTCAAATCCCGCATGATCAGAGGCAATTAAAATTTTCAAAAAACCTCCTAGTCAACTTTAGAAAAAATCAAGGAAGCATTTGTTCCGCCAAAGCCAAAACTATTATTAAGTGCGTGTCGTATAATTGTCTTACGAGCTGTTTTTGGAACATAATCCAAATCACAGCCTTCAGAGGGATGATCAAGATTAATTGTGGGGGGAGCTACTTGATCCGCAATAGCTAAGGCACAAATAGCACTTTCTAATGAGCCTGCTGCTCCTAAGAGATGACCTGTCGTACTTTTTGTAGAAGAAACCATTAGCTTTTTTGCATGATCTTTAAAAACAAGTTTTACAGCTAAAGATTCAAGTTCATCTCCAATAGGTGTTGAAGTCCCATGAGCGTTGATGTACTGGATTTCATCAACGTTAAGTCTTGCATCTTGAAGAGCTGCATTCATAGATCTTTGCGCACCTTCATGTTCAGGGGCTGGAGATGTCATATGGTATCCATCGCTACTAGCGCCATAACCAGAGACTTCGGCATAAATTTTGGCCCCTCGTTTTTTAGCACTCTCAAGAGACTCTAGGATAAGAATTGCTGAGCCCTCGCTTAAAACAAATCCATCTCGGTCTTTATCAAAAGGCCTAGAGGCTGTTTGGGGGCTCTCGTTTCGAGTCGAAAGAGCTCTCATATTTGCAAATCCTGAAATGGCCATAGGGGTTACAACACTTTCTGCACCACCTGCAAACATAAAATCTGTAATGCCTTGACGAATGTAGCGCACGGCCTCGCCAATAGCATGAGCTCCAGAACTGCAAGCAGAGGTTACGCAATAGCTTGGACCCTGGAGGCCTAGCTGAATTCCTAAATAGCCAGCTGCCATATTGGCAATCACCATGGGAATAAAAAATGGAGAAACCCTTTGAGGACCTTTTTCTAAAAGAATTTGGTGTTGAGCTTCGATACCGGGAAGGCCACCCATTCCCGCACCGATAAAACAGCCAAATCTTTTTCTGTTAGAGTCATTAATTTCAAGACCTGAGTCTTTAAGCGCTTCGTAAGCACTTATAATGGCAAGTTGGATAAACCTATCCATTTTTTTAAGATCTTTTTTAGCAATGAGGGGTTCGGTTTCAAAAGGTGGGACTTCGCCTGCGATTTGGCACGAATAGTTTGTGGGATCAAAGTGAGTAATTTTTCCGATTCCCGATTGACCCTCAAGAATGTTATGCCAAGAATCGCGCGTGTTAATACCGGTAGGGCATAAAATCCCAATACCGGTAATGACAACACGACGCTCTTCTCTAGAGCCTCGTGAAAAAGGATTCATTAAAGAGAAACACCTTTTGATTCAAGGTATTCTTGAACGTTTTTAACGTTCACAAGCTTTTCTGCGTCGTCATCTGGAATTTCGATATCAAATTCTTCTTCCATTGCCATGATGAGTTCGACGATATCAAGGCTATCAGCACCTAGATCATCGATAAATTTTGCATCTTCTTTGACTCTTTCGGGATCAACGCCAAGTTGTTCAACGATGATATCCTTAATTTTTGGTTTTACGACCATGTTTCCTCCTGGTTTGTTTTCTGTTATTTAAGTTAAAAATAATCCACCATTTACATGTAGAGTTTGCCCTGTGATATAGCTTGAGTTGTCACTTAATAAAAAGGCAACGGTTTTTGCAATATCCTCGGATGTTCCAATACGCCCCAGAGGGATTTTTTCAATGAGTTTATTGCGTTGATTGTCATCTAAGGCCTGAGTCATATCGGATTCTATAAATCCGGGGGCTACACAATTAGACCGAATGTTTCTGCTTGAAAGCTCAAGGGCAAGAGACCTGCTAAAGCCTTCAATACCAGATTTTGTGGCCGTATAATTGGTTTGCCCAGGATTACCCGTATGCCCAACAACACTTGAGATATTGACGATACTTCCTTTTCTGGCTTTGAGCATGGGTTTTAAGACAAGCTTTGTGCAATAAAAAGTTCCACGCAAATTGACTTGGTAAACGCTATCAAAGTCTTCAAGGCTCATTCTTAAAATGAGTTGGTCTTTGGTAATACCGGCATTGTTAACAAGGCCATCAAGATTTCCAAATTTTCCTAAAACATTTTCAATGGCTGACTCAATAGACTTTTCTTGAGAAATATCCATTTGAACCATGAAATGATTTTCTTTTTGAGGAAGAGTCTCAAAAACCTTTTGGGCTGATTCTTTGTTGGAAGAGTAGGTGAAGGCAATGTGAGCACCAAGGCTTGCTAAATGGCGAGCAATTCCTGCACCAATGCCGCGGCTGCCACCTGTAATAAGTATTTTTTGCCCAGGAGTGATCACTTAAAAAAGTTCCTCTAGTTTTTTAAAATCTTCAATATTTTCAATATTCAACGTTGTCATGTGAGAAGAGTCAATTTTTTTCACAAGGTTTGAAAGCACCCGGCCAGGACCGATTTCAATTGTCTTTTGGACACCATTTTTTTGTATATTTATGACGCTTTGTGCCCAACGTACAGGAGATGAGATTTGATCAATCAAATTTTGTCGAATTTCTTCTTTTTTGTCTGTGTCCTGTGCTGTGACATTTTGAACAACGGGAAACTGGGAAGTTGCAAAATTCATATCTTTTAAAACAACTTCCATTTCTTTTTGTGCTGGCATCATCATAGAACAATGAAAAGGTGCTGATACATTTAAAGGGATAAATTTTGCCTTAATTTCACTACTTAGAGAAGATCCTTTATAGTTTTCTCTAAGCCACTCAATGGCCTTTATATTTCCACTAATCACAACTTGTCCTGGAGCATTGTAGTTGGCTGGCTCTAAAGGTTTAAGTTTTGTGGTTTCTTCAACCCACTGACAGATGCGTAAAACGTTATCGTTATCAGCTCCAAGAACAGCAAGCATGCCACCTTGGCCAACAGGAACAGCTTTTTGCATAAATTCGCCACGTTTTTGAACAGCACAAATGGCTTCATTAAACTTTAAAACGCCACTTGCAACAAGGGCTGAGTATTCCCCAAGAGAGTGGCCTGCACCTATGCATTTTTCGTTTTTAATAAGATCTTTTAATAGACGATAAAGAGCAACTGATACGAGTAAAAGTGCGGGTTGGGTATTGTGGGTGAGGGTGAGCTCACTTTCAGGGCCGTCAAAGATCAATTTTTTAAGATCTTTTTTTAAAGCATCGCTGCCTTCTTCAAAGGTTTCTTTAACAATAGAGAAGTTGTCATAAAAGACTTTTCCCATTCCAACAAACTGACTTCCTTGCCCGGGAAAGATAAGTCCTAGCATTTGAAACTCCTTTAAAAACGTAAGATAGTAGAGCCAGAGGTTAAACCAGCCCCAAAGGCCGATAGTAAAATAAGCTGCCCACGCTGAATGCGCCCATCGGTAACAGCCATATCAAGTGCAATGGGAATACTAGCGGAAGAAGTATTACCAGTAAAGTCAATGGTGCTAATGACCTTTTCCATAGAAA
>JBDHWX010000062.1:0-9715 GCA_039810365.1 Bdellovibrionales bacterium
GAACACTTACGATAAGGTGAACTCGGTAACGTTAAGTAATAAAGAAGAACTCAAAGCGCTTTTCTTTAGCGTATCTGCTCCTTTTAATCTTTAATTTTTTTAAATTTTAAATAAAAAACCCTACTCTTTTTTGTAGGGTTTTTTATTTTATAGTCAGATTTCTAAGAAAATTAGTGCCACCTGATTTTTATTTTGAACCCTTAAAATATTACTTCCCTTTTGAAGATTTGAAATAACCTCTTTAGCTGTCTTAACGGCCTTCTGATTGACATCCAAAATAACATCCCCAACCCGTAAACCATTTTGTGAGGCTGGTGATCCGGCTTGTACCTCTGTTACAATGGGCCCTCTTATTTTTGAAGTTGCACCTAAAGCCTTTGCAATGCGATCGGAATAATCAACCACTTTAAAACCAATGCGAAAAGGTCCCGCATTATCTTTTTGTTGTGGTTTGTTCACCAGGGTTTGTCTTCTCTCTTCGGGCGACTGAGAAATGGTTAAGTTTAAAGTTACTTTCTTACTTCCTCTGAAGGCCTCAAAGGATATTTTTTCACCAACCTTTGTATCTTTAACTGTATCAATTAAATCCTCTGCAGAATCGATACTTGTTTGGCCGACCTTTGTGATGACATCATAGGGTTTAAGACCTGCTTGGTCTGCAGGGCCACCTTCTGCCACACCCATAACAAGAGCACCCTTTGAAGTTGGAAGTTTTAAAACAGCCTTGGCTCGTGGAGTGATATTGTCCACAAAAACTCCGATATAACCACGGATAATGCGTCCGTGAGCTTTGAGTTGAGGCAAAATGGACTTGATGTGATCAATGGGAATGGCAAAACCAATGCCTTGGGCTGACTGCGCAACAGCTGAATTCACTCCAATGGCCTCACCACAAATATTAACAAGGGGACCGCCAGAGTTTCCGGGATTGATAGAGGCGTCTGTTTGTAAAAAGGGAACCGAGTTGAGTTCTTGAATGCGTCTTCCTTTTGCAGAAATAATACCTTTTGTTTGAGTGAACTCAAGACCAATGGGATTACCAAATGCAGAAACCCACTCGCCTTGCTCAACTTTGTCGCTGTCTCCAAGGGGTAGTGCGGGAAGTGTACGACCAGCACTAATTTTAATAATAGCAACATCGGTTCTTTTGTCACCACCGATAACCTTGGCTTCATATGTTTTTGTTTGGTCACTGGGCAGATGGACATAAACATTATCTGCATTTTCAATTACGTGGTAATTGGTAAGAATAAGACCATCAGATTCGATGATAAACCCTGTTCCTACGGGCATAAATTTTTTTGGATCTTTATAGTAACTATCATCTTGTTCTTGCATGGGTTGAGGTTGTGCAAACTGCTGAAAAAAATCCCAAAAAGGATCTCCGATAGGACCACCGGGGCCACCACGATATATCCGAGATGTATAATTCATACTTGTTGAAATACTCACAACAGAGGGACCAACTTTTTTAGCCAGTTGAATAAAAGTATCGGCATGAAGAGGATCTGTTGGCTTAATTTCGCAGCTACTTGAGGCACTTAAGGCGGGAAGAGACAAAAATAAACTCAATATCAAAATAAGCTTTTTCAAATTTACCTCCGGTGGTTTTAAAAAGAGGTTATTTTACCTGGATAAACTTCATCTGCAAATCAGATATAAGTCGATGTAGAAACTCTTCTTCATCTTTTTGAAGATTATTTTTTGTTTTTTCTTTTAAAACAATAAGCATATCAATATTAAACTTTGCAATTTTTAAATCTTTTTCTGTTTTTCCATTTATAGGATTAGGAGCTAGTCCCATGGCCATTGCCGCTGAAGATCCAAGAGAGAGAAGGAGATTTGAGATATTGGCTTCAAGTTCGTTGTTTTGAGTTTCTTTAGACATGAGCACCTCGTAAAGTATAAGAACATTAAAGGGGGTAATGCCCCGTTAGTTTTTGAATACGAACATCAAGTTCGTAGTGCTTTTGAAAGTATTTATCTAGGCCGTCGGTTGTCAATGGGTTAATGACAAAGAGCACCGATGGCGATGGGGGAGCGGGAAAGGGCTTTGTTTGAATAAGAGATTGCAGTTTCCATATGAGGTTTGCATATTTTACGTGAGAACCAATGTGCTTTGCAATTTTTTCGTCGGCATCCAAAAGAAACTTTTTTTGTGAACGAAAAAACAATGTTCCAACAGGAGAGAAAATTTTTTGAAAGAAGACTACGCGGACATTATGTTCTGAAAACATAAATGGAATTGTTAAGAGAGTGTCAAGAAACCGTGAAACAATATAAACAATTTCTGCAAATTGTGTTCTAAATCCAACAAAAAAAGAATTCAGAGAAAGCGTATAGAGAATGTGAATCAATAAGATATTTTGTATTTCTTCATAAGAGAGTCTTTCTAGTAGGCATTCAGAAATAATAATTTTAGAATGCCCCCAACCACGAGAAGTACAGCAGATAATGGGTGAGTCTTGTTTTGTAATGTAGACTTGGGGTTTTTGTGCACGGAAATACTCGGAAGCTTCCTGGATGGAAGTGGTAATTCCCCATGGATCTTGTCCCTCAAGAAGATTTGCTTTAAAAAAATTAATAAGAAGTTTTTCACTAATAAAATAAATGTAAAGGTTAAGGCTTGTCGCAACAAAAAAGCCAAGTAAAAGTCCCTGCCTGCCGCCAAGAGTTTGTCCGAGAATTAAAAAAAACAAAGAAACAAGACTTAAAAAAAGCCAATTGCGATTATCTGTGAACATTTCTTCATTAAACATTTAGATTTTGTGCCAGTCACTGCACAAGTTTTTGAGGCCGCCTTGCGGCATGATGAGACGCGTAAAGTGTTGGGAAACTATAATAATTTACCATAAACTAGAGGACTGAACACAAATGAAGAGGTATCTGCATGCAAATCGAACAACTCAATCGGGAAATTGAAAAAGAAAACCAATTTGTAAAGTTGACGTTACAAGAGGTTTCAAAAGTTATCGTAGGACAAAAAGAAATGGTGGATAGTATTTTAATGGGACTATTAACAGGAGGACATGTTCTTCTTGAGGGCCTTCCCGGACTTGCAAAGACTTTAACCATTGCAACGGTGGCCAAGGCAACATCTTTGGGCTTTCAAAGGATTCAGTTTACGCCGGATTTGTTACCATCAGATCTTGTTGGGACCATGATTTTTAATCAAAAGACAAATGAATTTACAGCAAAGAAAGGTCCTATTTTTACAAACATAGTTTTAGCAGATGAGATCAATCGTGCTCCTGCAAAGGTGCAGAGTGCTCTTCTCGAAGCCATGGCAGAAAAACAAGTAACCATTGGAGAAACCACTTATCCGCTAGAAGCTCCGTTTCTTGTTTTAGCGACACAAAACCCCATCGAACAAGAGGGAACCTATCCACTACCAGAAGCTCAAATGGATCGTTTTATGTTTAAGACAGTTGTTAAGTATCCAAACCGTCAAGAAGAAATGTCCATTCTTGAGGGGCTATCAACAGATCATGTGCCAGTTGTTTCGAGTACACTTAAAAAAGAAGATATCTTAAGAATCAGACAACTGATCAATCAAATTTATATCGATGCAAAGATAAAAAATTATATAGTCGAAATTATTTTTGCAACGCGAAGCCCAGGAGAAATGGGACTAAAAAAATTAGAAAATTTGATTCAAGTTGGTGGTAGCCCGCGAGCAACACTTTCATTAGCAAGGGCTTCTCGTGCTTATGCTTTTTTAAAAGGGCGAGGATATGTGACGGCTGATGATATTCGAGCAGTTGCTTATCTTGTGATGAGACATAGAGTGCTCTTAACTTATGAGGCTGAGGCTGAAGATATCACAAGTGATGAAGTCATAAGTGAAGTTTTAAATCATATTGAAGTTCCATAATTTTTTAGAGGTTATCATTGGAATTAAGCCCTGAGCTTCTTAAAAAAGTTAAGCTTTTAGAAATTCAGACGAGAAAACTCGTCAATAGTCTTTTTGCGGGAGAGTATCATTCTGCATTCAAGGGGCAGGGAATGACTTTTTCTGATTTTCGAGAATACGTTCCTGGAGATGATGTTCGCAATATTTCTTGGATTTTAACGGCAAGAACAAATAAGCCTTATATCAAGAAGTATGATGAAGAGCGTGAACTTACACTTATGATAGTGGTGGATATTAGTGGCTCTGGAGATTTTGGATCTCAATTTTACTTTAAAAGAGATGTCATTGTACAGTTGGCGGCTCTTTTAAGTTTTAGTGCTATTAAAAATGGTGACCGTGTTGGGTTATTGCTATTTTCAGACGAGCCCGAACACTTTGTGCCTCCTAAAAAAGGTCGTGCTCACGTTCATCGTATTCTAAGAGATATTCTTTTTTATCAACCCAAGAGTAAAAAAACAAATTTATCAAAAGCATTTGAACATCTTCACGGACTTTTAAAGAAAAAAACAAATATATTTATATTTTCTGACTTTATAGATACTCGTTACGAAAGAGCTTTAAGACATTTGGGGAAAAAACATGAAGTCGTGGCTGTTGCTGTTGAAGATCAATACGAAAAAGAAATGCCTGCAATTGGTCTTGTAACCTTAAAGGATGCAGAAACAGATGAGCATCTTACGGTTGATACAACAAGTTTAGTTTTTAAGAAATTATTTCAAAATTATTATCAAGAAAGTCTCAAGAGACGTGAGAATGAATTAAAAAAATCTGCCATTGATATTGTTCGTGTCAAAACAAATAAAGAATTTGTAGATCCATTAATCGCCTACTTTAAGGCCAAGAAGAAAAGATGAGTCAGCTAGTTTGGAATTGTCATTTTGAGTCATCAGATGCTGCCAACAATATGACAGTTGGACAGGCGCTACCTGTTATATGTCGTGGAGACAGCTCTGCTGTTCATATTGATAGCCTGGAGTTCAGAGATATTCGAATGAAAGAGGAGACGCCGAGCCTTTCTCTTTTAAAACTAGAGGAGAAAAATCAAGATCAGGCCCAGCTTCTTGTAACAAGCTATCGTGTTGGAAGTCATAAAAGTGAAGGGGTCTTTCTTTGGGATGGTGTGAATAAGATTGGTATTCAGGGCTTGGATTGGACGGTGAAAAGTGTTCTTAAAGAAGACCAACAAGAGCCTCAGCAGCCCTATCCAGCTTTTCCAATGATTTCTTTAAAATATCCAATTTGGTTTTGGGGATTACTTGGTCTGATCATTATTGTTTTAGTGGTGAGTCCCCTTTTACAGGTCCTAAAAGTCAGAAAAAGAAAAAGACAATTTGAAGAGCTTAAAAAATTAGAAACAGCATTGAATCCTCTAGATTCATTTTATAAAGAGATGAGAAAGTTGGATCGTCATCTTGAGATGAAGACTTTAGATGTAGAAAAAGTGACAAAAAGATTGCAAGAAGAGTTTTATGCTTTCTTAAGTCGTAAACTTCAACTACCGATATTTCTATGGAAAGAAAAACAAATCTTAAAAGAAATCAAGACAAGACATCTAAAAATTTTTCGAGATTGTGGTCTTGATATAAAAAAGATTTTGCGAGAATTAGAAAAAGCAAGTCAAAATCAAGACTTTAAGGTTTATACACATTTGCAGAAGGACTCTCAAAAGGTAGCAGAAGAAATCTTTGAGGCCTACGAAAAATATTATGGGAGGAAAAGATGACGTGGCACAGCCCCTTAGCTTTTTTTCTGCTTGTCGTTCTTGTTGTCGCCTTGATTATTGATTTCTTATATCTTAAAAAAAAGAAGCCAGCCCTACAATATTCCTCTCTTCAGGGAATTCGGTCTCTTCCTCGAGGGTTACGGGCTCGCCTTGCTGGGCTTCCCCATATTTTAAAAATTTTTTCTGCTATTTTTATTATTTTAGCTCTGGCCAGACCACAACTGTCTGACACAAAAGTAAAGCGTAATGTTGATGGTATTGATATCATGACGGTTATTGATGTGTCAGATAGTATGGCTATTGAAGATATGAAACCCAATAGAATGGAATCTGCTAAAAATACAATCGCAGAATTTATACGCAAACGAGATTCTGATCGCATCGGGTTGATTATTTTCTCCGGAGATTCTTATACGAGAGTTCCTTTAACTCTGGATTATCAGGTGTTGCTGGATTCCTTGAAAAAAGTAGAGCCTCAAACGGCACTTAAAAAAGGAACTGCTATTGGAGTTGGGCTTGCCAATGCTGTTGCAAGATTAAAAGACTCCACGGCAAAATCAAGAGTTGTCATTTTACTGACAGATGGAGAAAATAATACGGGAACCATTGATCCAGAAACAGCTTTGGATATGGCAAAAGGCTATAAGATTCGTATTTATACCATTGGAATAGGTTTAGACGGTGAGGCGCAACTTCCTATTTATGCGGTTGATATGTTTGGACGAAGGGTAAAGACGTATCAGCCAATTCATTCCTCGGTGAACGACGCTCTTCTAGAAAAATTAGCAACAGAAACAGGTGGAAAATATTATCGCGCCAGCACAACTAATGCTCTTCAAAACGTTTTTTCTGACATTAATCGTCTTGAAAAATCAAAAATTCAAATTAACAAATTTACTCGCTACACAGAAAATTATCAAAAATATCTCTTGTGGGCCTTGTATTTATTTTTGTGTGCTCTTTTCTTGAAGTACTCACTTTTAAGAAGGAGGCCGTAAGATGTTTCGATTTCATAGCTCCAATTATCTTTATTATCTTATGGCAACTCCGCTCATCTTGATTCTGGTGATTTTTTCTGCAAGGGCCTATTCTTTAAAGATTCGCAAATTATTCAAAAGAGAGATTTACGAGGGGCTGACTCAAAATGTTTCTTTACAAAAGCGCAATATAAAAATTGCTTTAGAATTGCTTACACTAGCATTTGTAATTTTAGCTCTTGCCCGTCCCCAGTTGGGAGAATCAACAGAAAAAATAAAAATGGAGGGCTTTGAAGTTGTGTTTGCCCTTGATGTCTCCAATTCGATGCTTGCTGAGGATCTTAAGCCTTCTCGTTTAGAAGTTGCAAAAAGAACGATCGATAAGCTTTTAGATCGTATGACGGGATATAAAGTGGGGCTTATTGCTTTTGCTGGCAATGCAGGTCTTGTTGCCCCTCTGACAACTGATTATTCTGCAATTAAAACTTTTTTGGAAACAACAGGCACGAGTTCAGTCAGTGAACAGGGAACAAATTTTAGTACAATGATTGATGCCGCAATAGATGCCTTTCGTCGTGGAGGAGCGGAGTCCGACGAACACACACGTATTACAAGAGTGGTTGTTGTCTTTTCTGATGGAGAAGATCATGAGTCGCAAGCAATTAAAAAAGTTAAAGAACTGACAAAAGAGGGCGTTCGTATTTTTACTGTTGCAACAGGAACAGCCCAAGGAGCCCCCGTGCCGATACGCGATGCTTATGGTCAGCTTCAGGGGTATAAAAAGGATAAGACAAATAATATTATTATGAGTAAAGTCAACGTGGCTTTTTTGCAGGAACTTTCAAGGGCAGGACAAGGAGTATCTTACAACGCGAGTTTCTCTGGAGATGAGGTTCGAGAATTAGAGCGAGATTTTGATAAACTTGAAAAAACAGAATTTGAAAGTGAATCATTGCAAAAATATGATGAGCGTTTTCAGATTCCATTAACTCTTGCATTTTTTATTTTAGTTGCTGAACTTTTGCTGACAGACTATCGGCCTTCAAAACGGAGGTATACATGATAGGATCCGTCCTCACGCTTCTCATTGTTTTAGGTAGTGCAAGGGCATGGTCTCTTCCTCCGGGAATTGTTTACAGAAACAACCAAGCCAAAAAACTTTTTGAAGAAGATCGAATTCTGGAATCAAAGTCTTTGTTAGAAAAAGAAGTGGTTAATCAACCTCAAGAAGGGCGATTGCACTATAATTTAGGTCTCGCACACGAAGGAGCCAAAGAATTAGATCGTGCTGTTCAGGAGTATGGCACAGCCATTCGTAATACGAAAGATAGTGATATACAGTTTATGTCGTTATTTAATATAGCAAGGCTTTTTGGTGAAAAAAAGGATATTAAAAATGCATTAAAGTTTTATCAAAAAGCACTGGATATTAAACCTGAATCTCTAGAGGTCAAAACCAATATCGAACTATTGTTAAAAAATGGTCAAGGTGGTGGCGGCAATCAGGATCAACAAAAAAAGGATGATCAGCAAAAAAAAGATGATCAACAAAGTAAACCACAACAGCAGCCGCAAGAGCAAAAGAAGCCTCAAAAGCCACAACCGCAAAAATTTAAAAGTCAGGATCTTTCAGAGCAAGATGCAAAACGTATTCTTGAGGAACTTAAAAAACAAGAAGAACAAATCCGAGCTAAAATTAATTCGCAAAAGCAAAAGGAGACGCCCGTTGAAAAAGATTGGTAGTATTTTAATTTTATCTCTCAGTATATGTTTGTCGGCGCTCGCTCAAGATGAAGCCAAAGTTCTTATTAACGGTAGAGAAACGAATCAAGCTAAGATCAGCTTAGGGCAAGTGTTTACTTATTCTGTTGCTGTTTCAACAGGTGATGGTGGAAATGTTAGTGATCCAAGGCTTCCAGACTTAAACGGATTTCAAGTAACAAAACTGGGCTCACAAGTTGAATCGCGAAGCCAATTTATTAATGGATCTTTTTCGTTCGTGCGAAAACAAATTTTTAATTATCGTTTGCAGCCTCTTCGCGAAGGACAATTTCTTTTAACTCCAGCAGAAGTAACAGTTGGGGCACAGACGCTGAGAACGCATTCAGTCAATATTGATGTCGTGAAAACTCCTGGTGGGGTTCGCCCATCTCAACCACCACCACCAGATCAAAATGTTGGGGATGATTCAGGAGATCCTTTTGGTGATGATTCTCAGGATATGATGGACCAAGCCGACGCAATTTTTAATCAACTCATGCAAAGAAATTTGCCAAAGGCTCAGCAGGCGCCTGATATCAATCCTAATGAGGCCTTTTTTGTGCGCGTTGAAATCGACCACACAAAGGTTTATGCAGGGGAGCAGGTCACAGCCAGTTGGTATCTTTATACACAGAATAATTTAACCAACTTTGAACCAATGAAGTATCCTGATCTTAAGGGTTTTTGGAAGGAAGATATTGAAATTGCAACGCAGCTTAATTTTTCAAATGTTGAAGTTAAAGGAATTCCATATAAAAAAGCTCTTCTCATGTCTTATGCATTATTTCCGATAAAAGCAGGAGTGGCCACTATTGATCCGTTTAAACTTCGTGCAACAGCTATTATTGCAAACCCTTTTGGAATGTTTGGAAAGCCTTATACTTTTACAAAATCAAGTACACCAGTAAAAATTGAGGTCCTACCAATTCCTCAGAAAGATCAACCAAAAGACTTTTCTGGAGCTGTAGGATCATTTGATATGCAGGCTCGTGTTGAAAAGACAACGGTTGCAATAAATGAGCCATTTTCTTTAAAAATTCGATTTAGTGGTCGTGGGAATGCAAAGCAAATTGAGTTGCCAGCTCTTAATTTATCAGATGATTTTGAACAATACGACTCTAAAAACGATTCTAAATTTTCTCGCGATGGTACTAGCTATAAAGAGTTTGAGGTTCTCTTGATACCCAGAAGATTAGGAGATCTCAAAATACCAAGCCTGAGTGTTAGCTTCTTTAATCCCAAAACGGGAAAGTTTGAACGACGAACAACAAATCCTATCACATTGAAAGTCGTTGCGGGCAAAGTTTCGGCTTCTCAGTCAAATCCTTCGACAGGTTTTTT
>JBDHWX010000063.1:0-9645 GCA_039810365.1 Bdellovibrionales bacterium
TCTCCAATAGTGGCATCACCAAGATATGTTAAGTGGCTTGCCTTTGAGTTTTTACCAAATTTTACTTTTTTCATCTCAACAAAATTTCCAACCTTAGCATTTTCGCCAATTATTGTTTCTGGTCTTAACCTTGCGTAAGGTCCAACTTGTGCTTTGGATGAAATTTTAACCTTTTCAAGATGAGAACCCATTTTGATTTGAACACTCTCTCCAATTTGAGAACTTAAAATAAAGGTGTTGGGTTCTAAAACCGCAAAAGCCCCAATCTTTGTTGGCCCCTTAATAAAAACATTGGGATAAACAACAGAACCTGCTGCAATTTCAACATCGTCTTCAATATAACAACTTTTAGGATTAATAAAAATAACACCGTTTTTCATAAGAGCTGTTATCTTATCTTGAACAGCCAAGCTTGTTGCCTTTGCAAGCTGTATCTGATCATTTACACCCAAAGCAAATCTTTGACTCACCTGAACACCAATGACTTTTTTTGAGTTTTCCACACAAAGGGCAATAAGATCTGTTAAGTAAAATTCCTTTTGCACATTAGCCGGCATAATTTGGGGCAAATATTCTTTTAAAATAGAAGCCTTAACAAAATAAGCTCCCGTATTGATCTCACAAATTTTAAGTGTCTCACTGGAGGCATCTTTAGCCTCCACAATAGCCCGCACCTCATTATTATGGCGAACAATGCGCCCAAATTCCTGTGGATTTTTTAAAACGGCCGTCAAAACCGCAACATCTGCTTTAAGCTCTCGAAATTCTTCTATGGCCTTTTGAAGATCTTCTCTTGCAATCAGAGGATGATCACCATTTAAAATTAAAACATCACCTTCAAGGTTTTCATAATCCGCCGACATCACGGCATGGGCCGTTCCCTTTTGCTCTTTTTGCTCAAAAGTTATGGCCCCCATATTGGTCACAATATTTTCAATTAAATTTTTGCCATGACCCACCACAACCCGAACTTCGGCACTTTCCACTTGCTTTGCCGTAGAAATAACTCGCGCAATCATGGGAGTCCCGGCTACTGGATGCAGCACTTTGGGCAAAGGTGACTTCATTCTGGTTCCTTGGCCCGCCGCTAAAATAATGGTGGTAATTCTGTTTTTTTCCATAGATTCACGTATAGTATATCTATGTTTGAAAATTTGAAATGGAAAAAGACGTTAAACGGTCGAGATATTCAACTTTTTTCTTCTGCAGAAAATTTACAATTTTCTGCTAAAAAACCACTTCTTTTTATAGGGGGAGTTCATGGAGACGAGCCCGAAGGTGTTTTTTTAGCCGATTCTCTCTTAGACTGGCTTAAAAAAGTGTATCAGAAAAACAACAATTTACAGATTCACCCTTGGATTTTAATCCCATGCCTTAACCCCGATGGCTATGCGCAAAATATGCGTGTCAATGGCAATGGCGTTGATCTTAATCGTAATTTTCCAGCTAAGGATTGGTCACAAGATTTTAAACAAGAACGCTATTACCCAGGTACACATCCCGCAAGCGAAGTTGAAACCCAAGCCCTTATTGAGCTTTTACAAAAAACGACACCACAACTGATTATTCACTTTCATTCGTGGAAACCCTCTATTGTTTATACTGGCGAGGCAGCGCTTCCTTTGGCCAAAGTTTTTTCAACCGTTTCTGGATACGAACTCCAACCCGATATTGGTTACCCCACTCCAGGTAGCCTGGGGCAATATGGCTTTCTAGAATGCAATACTGGCGTGATTTGTATCGAAGAACGCGAGGGTGCGCAAAAAAATGAAATCTGGAATCGTTTCTCAAAAGCTTTTGAACAAATCTTACTGGGAAAATAACTCGTGTTAAAATCAAGCGTTCTTATTTTTGACAAACGAATTTCTCCCAATAACGATATCGGGGCTGATATCACCTCAACGTTTCAAGATGCCAAAAAGAAAATTCTTGCAAGCCATTATTCGTCTTTTGTTCTTGATACCAAACTTGCAACACTTGAAGAGTCTCTTGAAATCATTGAGTCTGCAAAAGCTCAAAACCCTGATTGCCAAATTATTTTGATTGATGATCCCGCTATGGAAAGTGTTACCGGAAAACAAATTACGACTCTTAGCCATAAGTTTCATCTCTTTAAAATACTCTCTCAATTTGAACAAGAAAATTTGTTTCAAATTATTCAAGAATCTTTTGAAGAGCATGATCTCAAAAAGCAAAACAAAGAGCTCTTAAGAATTTTAAAAGAGCAAAATGATAAACTGCAGGAGCTTTCTATTTCTTTGGAGGCTCGCATTTTGGGAAGACAACGAAGCCTCCTTGAAGCCAAAGAAAAACTTCTCAAGGCCAATCGACACTTTTCCTCTATCCACACGGCCCTTGTTGCAATTCAAAAGGCCGAAAGCATCTCGGATATGGAAAAGGTTTTGGTCAAATGCCTCAGCGACTCTCTTCATGTCACCTGGGTTCGAATCCTGTTTCAAAATCAGAGCAGCCTTGCCCTTGAAAATCATCATAAGAGTCTTAAGCACACCATCTTTGAAGATAATCTTATTTTAGAGAAACGTTCTCTTGGCAAAATTTTATTTGCTAAAAACTCTTCTCAAAAATTTTCAAAAGAGGAGATTCAACTCTTAAAACAAATATCTGAGGCCATTTCTCTTGCGCTGGATCGCCTTATCCAACGTGAACGCTCTGATTTTGTACGGCAGCAGTGGCAATCTACTTTTGATGCTATTACAGAACCCGTTATTATTATCAATGCAGATCGAGAACTCGTTCAATTTAACAAATCCTTTAGTCTCGAAGTCCGAGATCAATTCAAAAAGAAAAAGCACTGTTATGAACAATTTTTTAATCGCGACAAACCTTGCGAAGGTTGTGTTTTAGGAAAAAACTTTTCTCTGGCACACACACAAACTTCTTGCGGCAACGAGACTCTTTATGACGTCGAAAGCCAGCCCTTAAGAACTCATAAAAACCTTTATGTCAATTTTTATAGAAATAAATTAAAACAAATCAAAAGTGAAAGACAAATTTTAGAGTCTTCAAAGATGGCAGAGCTTGGTCTTATCGGTGGAAGTATTGCTCACGAAATCAACAATCCTCTTGCAGGCCTTATCACATTTATTCAAATTCTCAAACAAGACGTTGAGAGCTCAGACACTCCCAACCCACAACTCCTGTCGGATCTTAAAGAAATGGAGATCTCGGCACTTAAATGCCGCGATCTCATTCAAAATCTTTTGAGCTTTACGCGAAAATCAGAAGATAAAAAAAAGACTTTATCTCTAGAAGATGTTATCAAAAAAGCTTTGCGTTTATTGCAAATCCAAGCCGACCCTCATGGCATTAAAATTGAACTTAGTATAAAAGTAGAAAATTCTTTTCTTGAGGCACTCGAAAACCCACTCACGCAAAGCCTCGTTAATATTTTGCAAAACGCACTTGATGCTGTTATCGAAAGAAAAAGTCATGATAAAAATTTTTTGCCTTTGATCTCGGTAGAACTTTCTTGTGACAAAAGAAATTATTTTATTGACGTCGTTGATAACGGCGTTGGTCTAGGAAAAAATGAACACTTAAAAATTTTTACACCATTTTTTACAACAAAAAATCAGGACCAGCACCGAGGTCTTGGACTAACAATTTCCTATCAAATTATCAAAGAGCACGTCGGAGATATTGAACTTACTCAGCTTTCTAAAAATTTAACTCGCGTCCGTGTTATTCTGCCCCGTCCAGTTTTATAATTGGGTAACAAAAGTTTGACGTCCTAAATTGACAGCGCCAAAGATTTTACTTATCCTAAAATCTCTAGGGGCATCTTGATTTTCAGAATTTGTTGAACTCCATGATGGAGTGAGCTGAAGACCTATCGGAAGGGGCGGAAATGCAAGAAAGTAAGATCCTAATAGTAGATGATGATTCTAGTTTACGTTCTGCGCTTTTCAGACTTCTCACAAAAAAAAATTACCAAGTCATTACAGCCCAAACAAAAGCCGAGGCCATCCGTTTTGCAAGTATTCCACAAAATTTTCAATTAGCCCTTGTTGATCTTCAACTTCCCGATGGCAATGGACTTGAGCTGATCGACATGATCAGACAAACAAACCCAAAATGTCAGTTTATTGTTCTCACAGGTTTTGGAACCATCGAAGCTGCCATTGAAGCAACAAAAAAAGGGGCATTTCATTTTGTGACAAAACCATTCAATATTGAAGAGCTGATGATTCTGGTTGATAAAGCTCTTGAAATTAAAAAACTTGAAGAAGAAAACAAACAACTTAAAAGCGAACTTAAGCAAAAATATAAATTTGACAATATTATCGGCGGATCAGACGGCATCATTAAAGTGATGGAAATGATCGAAAAAGTTTCCTCATCTGATTCCACCATCCTCATTCACGGAGAAAGTGGCACAGGCAAAGAACTTGTTGCAAAAGCAATTCACTACAATTCTCCTCGTGCCAACAAAAGACTGATTCCGGTGAATTGTGGAGCCATTCCCGCAGATCTTTTAGAGAGCGAACTTTTTGGTCACGTTAAAGGTGCTTTTACAGGAGCCATTGCCGCTCGTACAGGTCGCTTTGAGCTTGCTCACGAGGGTACAATTTTTCTTGATGAGATTAGCGAAATGAGTCCAACCCTACAGGTGAAACTTTTAAGAGTGATTCAAGAAAGACAATTTGAACCTGTTGGAAGCACAAAAACCATTGAGGTTGACGTTCGCATTATTGCCGCAACCAATGTTGAGCTAGAAAAAGCTGTTGCCGAAGGACGATTCCGTGAAGATCTCTACTATCGTCTCAATGTCATTCCCATGAACATCCCGCCTCTTCGAGAAAGACATGGCGATATCCCTCTTTTGCTTCATCACTTCATGATTCATTTTAATAAAACAAAATCAAAAAATATTTCTGGAATTGCTCCTGAGGCCATGGAGCTTTTAAATTCTTATAATTGGCCAGGCAACGTTCGTGAACTCGAAAATCTCGTAGAAAGAATTACAATTTTAAAGGGAGAGGGGCTTATCCAACCCAGCGATCTCCCAGAAAAATATCAAAAAAAATCACTTACTCAGATTTCTTCTGATATGGCACTAACAGATCAAGGTGTCGATTTTAACTCTGCTGTTGATGCTTTTGAAAACGCACTCATTATGAAGGCCCTTGAAAAAACCAGCTGGAATAGAAACCAAGCAGCCCAACTTTTAAGACTC
The DNA here is from genome assembly GCA_039810365.1 of Bdellovibrionales bacterium. Taxonomy (GTDB): domain Bacteria; phylum Bdellovibrionota; class Bdellovibrionia; order Bdellovibrionales; family JAEYZS01; genus JAEYZS01. The sequence goes on from JBDHWX010000063.1 coordinate 5,198, forward strand.
AATCGCACAACACTTGTTGAAAAAATCAAAAAGAAAGGCCTCGCCCCCTAAAGGTGCCAGCCGCTTTTTGGGCAAAGGTGCTAGCGTAAAACACATAGCGCGCTAAGCAGTCAAAAATAAGCGGACACAAATTTTTAGACACTTGCAGATATTATTTTAGACATATGGCCAAACTGTCTCACTTTGAGACGACCTACTAAAATACAAGCGTTTTAAGATAAATCTAACCGGTGCAGATATTGCAATGAGATATATTACGACAAAAAATTCCAGACCTCGGCGAATCAGTATAAAAGGGGATACTCATGAAATATTTTATGGCAATCCTAATAGCCTTTCTTCTTATCCACCCAAGCTTTGCCAAAGCAGAACCTGCACCAACAAAGGCGAATTCAAAAACTCCCAATACCTATGTTCGAGTAGATGCAAAAAGTGGTCAAATTCAACTCGTAGCGGGAAACCAGGTTCTAAAAAGCTCTTATATTGTGCCAGAGGACATAAAGTTCACAAACAACTTTCGATGGATTGATACATCTGATGCAGAAAAAAACATGCCAAGCGATTCCAAAAAAGCAGAACAGTTAAAAAAGTTAATTCAAGAGGCCAATGCATTAAACATGAAGGAGGCTTGGCTGAGCGGTCAGCGTTTCGTCGTCGTCGAGGGACAAAGCTATCCTGTAAACTTAAAAGAGATGACCGCAATCTTAAAATATATGTCTTATAAAAAAATAAAAGAGGCAAGTGAGCGAGACCCATCAATTAAACTCCAAAACTATTCACCAGAACTTAAGCCAGACGAAATACAAATGCTCGACTCATTTGAAAACAAAATTAAATTAGCCGCACAAGAAATCTCTGAAGGCGAAGAAGCTCTCGTTAGGAGCTATCCCGCATTTGATCAAGAAGACAAGAACACAGAGACGAGTTATCAAAAGATGGTTTCCAATATGAAGACTGCTGCTCAGGCAAATTCAACTGTCGTCATTGCACTAATTGATACCTATCCTTATCTTTTAACAACAAGGGGAAGCGCCATAAAATATGCCTCTGCCGGCAGCGCTGGTGGCTCCACTCTTGCTATGAAGAGTGCAGATGGAAATTTGGTATGCTCTGGAATGGCACAAGTGCAACAACCACCCACAGCAAATAATATTGTGACATTTAAAATTGATTTTAATTTTGTAAGGGCAACATATTTTTCTTATCGACAGACTTCTCCTGCCGAAGCCATGGCCGTCGTGGACACCATTAATCACAATACCGTTTGCAATCCCGGAGCAGATCGAATCTTTCAAGCGGGCTTTGAGGCCGGCGAAAGATAATCCGGAAGCCTTTACCCAAAAAGCGGCTGGCACCTTTTAGAAGATAAAGTCGTTATTTTTAAGTACTTTTTGGCCAATATCGAGACGCTTTTGCAAGCCCTTCCACTTCACCTTTTCGCTAATGCCGTAGGCTTTTTCCACACTCTTTTTAGCCGTTTCTGCAATGCCAACGGCATTCATCACTCGACCACCACTTGTCGCCCACTGGCCGTGAGCATTTTGCGAAATTCCAGCTGGAATTAAATAAGCCTCAGAATCTTCTGCAAAAATGTTTCCATCAATAAATAAATCTTTTTCGGGATGGTCAGGGTACCCCGGTGCCGCCAACACAACAGAGGTCGCATACATTCTCTTCCACTTCATTTTCTTTAAAATTCCATGGGAAACGCCCAAAAAGACTTCTCCCCAATCTCCATCCAAAAGCGGCAAAATCACCTGGGCCTCTGGATCTCCAAAGCGCACATTGATTTCTAAAACATAGGGCTTATCATTTTGAATCATCAAACCAAAATATAAAACTCCCCGATAACCAATTTCTCCCTTAGAAAGTTCCTCAACAACAGGAGCAACAATTTCTTCTCGAATTTTCTTATCTAAAAAATCTGAAATTTTAAGAGGAGCTACCGCACCCATCCCACCTGTATTGGGTCCTTTATCTTCATCAAAAATTCTTTTGTGATCTTGAGCAATGGGGAGTGCTTCAAAAGCATAGCCGTTAGTTAGAACAAGATAACTAAGCTCTCTGCCTTCAATATGTTCTTCTAAAAAAACTTTTTGTTCCCCCAAAATCTTTTCATGAAAAAGTTCCTGGCCCGCACGCTCTAATTCTTTTTGGGTCTTACAAATAAAGACACCTTTGCCAGATGCTAAGCCATCGGCCTTCACAACCCATGGCTTTTGAAATTTTTTTGCTCTCTCACAAAGATCTTCAAAATCTTGAATCTCCCGATACTCCGCTGTCGGCACACCAGCTTTTTTTAAAAATTCTTTGCAAAAAATTTTAGACCCCTCAAGCATGGCCCCTTTTTGCGAAGGACCAAAAACAGAAACTCCTTGTGCTCGCAAAAGATCTGAAAGTCCTTCAACCAAAGGTTTTTCTGGTCCCACGATAACAAGATCAATCTTGTTTCCTTTTGTATAATTTAAAATTTCTTTGTGCTGATGAAGCAAAATATTCTTTGTTTTCACCTTTTCATGAAAGGCCTTGTTTTCTGGCAGAACATGTATCTCCTTTGTTTTTTTAGAACAAAGAAGCTCTCGAATAATGGCAGATTCTCTGCCGCCGTTTCCCAAAACCAAAATATTCATTTTAAATTCTCTTTCTTACATTTAAAAAGTATCACGATCTCAGTAAAGCAAAACAAATTTTAGTTCTTTTTATTTGGACTTTGCAATTCGCACAGGGCTATATTCTTAAAGCAAGAGGTTTATATGAAGTCTATTGTTGTTCTATCTGCTAAAAGAACTCCTTTTGGCACTTTCGGCGGTTCTTTAAAAGACGTCAGCGCATCAGAGCTTGCCACTCATGCATCCAAGGCTGCTATCAAGCAATCAGGCCTTGAACCACAAGATATTGATCAAATTATTTTAGGTAATGTTGTGCAATCATCAAAAGATGCCATTTATCTTCCAAGACACGTAGGGCTTAAAACAGGTATGCCCTTAGATCGTGGTGCTCTTGGCGTAAACCGTCTTTGTGGCAGCGGCTTTCAGGCCTGGGTGACGGCCACTCAAATGATTCAAACTGGAGAAATCCAAACGGCCCTTGCTGGTGGCGTTGAGCAAATGTCACAAATTCCCTACGTCTTAAGAGGTGCCAGATGGGGTTATCGCATGGGGCAAAGTGAGGTTGAAGATTATCTCACCTCTTCTTTAACAGATAGCTACAACAATACTGCCATGGCCATTACCGCAGAAAATCTTGCAGAAAAATACAAAACCTCAAGAGAAGAAGCAGACCTTTTTGCTCTGCAATCTCAACAAAGATATAAAGCAGCTTTTGAAAAAGGATATTTTAAAGAAGAAATTTCTCCCTACACAATCGAAAACCCCAAGGGCAATCTCACTATTGAAAACGACGAACACCCAAGACTCAACGCAACTCTAGAGGGCTTACAAAAATTAAAAGCCATTTTTAAAAAAGATGGCACCGTAACAGCGGGTAATGCCTCGGGCATTGTTGATGGTGCTGCTGCAAGTGTTTTAACTAGCGAAGAATTTGCTCAAAAAAGAAATCTTAAACCACTTGCACGAATCATTTCTTACGCTTCTGTCGGGTGTGATCCCTCCATTATGGGAATAGGGCCTGTAGAGGCCATTAAAAAAGCTCTTAAAAAAGCCAACATGAGTCTTGCGCAAATGGATCTTATCGAAGTCAATGAGGCCTTTGCCTCGCAGTTTTTGGCAGTTCAAAAAGAATTAGAGTTAGATCACAACATCACAAATGTAAACGGCGGTGCCATTGCCATAGGGCACCCACTTGGGGCCACCGGCACGCGTATTATGAATCATTTAATATATGAACTCGGCAGACGAAAAAAGAAATACGCCATTGGAAGCGCTTGTATTGGTGGCGGCCAAGGCATTGCTATTATCATTGAAAGATTTTTTTAAAAGATGAGGTTTGGCCGGTGAGCCGTCCCTAGCTCACCCCTCTTACATGCCCCACGCCTTGCCTCGAAATGCATCCGTGCATCTCTATAAGTTTGACACAACAACTTTTAAAAAGAGTAATCCTTTTAAAAAAAATGTTCGTTTTTTGCGCAACCCATTAAAACTCTTGATCCTATTTTCAAAATTTAAAAAATGTTTTAACCTCTCTTTGCCTTATATTTTTGAGATCAAACCAAAACCAAAGGATTTAGCCCGTGAAAGCATTTGAAGCCTGCGATTTTATGAATCTCGACACCATCTTAACTTCAGAAGAAAAAATGGTGCGCGATTCTGTTCGTCAATTTATTTCTAAAGAACTTATGCCCATTATCGAAGAATGCCACCGCGAAGGTAGATTTCCAAAAGAGCTTATTCCTGGTTTTGCAGAACTTGGTGTTTTTGGTCCAACCATTGAGGGCTACGGATGCGCAGGCCTCAACTACACAAGCTACGGCCTTATCATGCAAGAAATTG
>JBDHWX010000064.1:0-9554 GCA_039810365.1 Bdellovibrionales bacterium
CTCTGTTTATCTGACGTCTTATCTTTCGGAAACACCCCCAGAGTCTCTTGGTAAAATTGTCGAAATGGATGAGGATAATGAGAGAGCCTCGCTCTACGATGATATTTTTATTCGCTTCAACAATCCCGTTAATATAAATGATCGTTTTGTGGCCTACCACTTAGGTGAAACCGTTCAGGGTATGAACGGTCAAAATATGGGAAAGCCCGTTGTACTTGAAGGAGAGATTCAGGTTTTAGATCTTGTTAATGCTGATAAAAATGTTTATCGCGCAAAGGTATTACGAAATATTAATTTTGTTCAACTCAATAGTTATGTGATGAGAGGGAATTTAATTAAGGGAGATATTTCTAGTACGAATGAAAGTGGGCAGATTAAGGCCGAAGTTATAGGTGGTAATAAAGGGGATTCACAGAATATTGCCGGCACACAAGATACCATATTTTTAAATAAGGGGTCTCACGATGGGGTTCGTGATGGTCAGACGTTTACTGTTTTTAAAAATATGGAAGCACGTAAATCTTCAACGTATGTTCAGGATCTCAAAGAAAAGATAGCGCAGATAAAAGTCATCAAGACAACCCCAGAGCGTGCAACAGCCATTGTCTTAGATGCCAAACAAGAGATTCACCCTGGAGATTATATTGGGGCCAAGGAATACTCTCGAAACGATAATATTCAAGACGAAGAGTTTGATAACTCGCAAGATCAATCCGACGATCTCAATAATTCGGACGGTGATTCCGGAGATAGTTCGAATTCTGATAGTGATATGGATCTCATGTAAGGAAACAGTGGTTTTTATTTTGCATAAGAGTCGTGTATGCAAATTTATGAATTTATATCTATATTAAGTCGTTTTAATAAAAAAATAAGTAAAGAACATTTTTTTAACTTTGATAGCAGTGTTGATGTTCAGGATATAGTCCTAAGACCACATGACTACTTTAAGTCCTCTGATGGTCTTTTTTTTAAAGAAAAAGTAAATTGGTACGATGAAGTCTTAAGAGAATTTGAGCTTCTCCAAAAAAAGAAACTATTGTTATTGCATCCTCGACATCCTCATTACCCCCAAGAGTTTTTAATTTTAGAAAATCCTCCTCTTTACCTTGTATTTTTTGGAGACCCTGAAGTTTTAAAAAAACATCGACTATCTGTTGTGGGAAGCCGTCATCCAACAAGTCGGACTCTCAATTGGATGGATCAACATATTGCGCCTGTTGTTCAGAAGGGAGTTGTTTTGGTCAGTGGTGCTGCGCGAGGGGTAGATCAAAGGGCCCATGCGATTTCGATTCGCAATAAAATGCCAACCATTGCATTTTTGCCATCGGGGCTTCTCCAAGCCTACCCTCGAGATTTTCAAAATTGGTACGAAAAAATTTTAGAATATGGTGGAGCAATCATGAGTGAATACCATTGTAATCAGTTTATTCATGCCCATCATTTTCACGAAAGAAATAGAATGATTGCAACGCTTGGATATTTATTGTTGGTGTGCGAAGCGCGCAGAAAAAGTGGTTCGATTATGACAGCGCGTCTTGCTCTTGAAAATTCAAAAAGTGTAGGTGTTGTGCCAGGATTTCCCGATGAAGCCTATAATCAAGGGTGTATTGATTTACTTTTTCAAGGAGCATTTCCAATCCGAGATTCTCAAGATATCCTCAGTCTTTTTGAAGCAGAAAAGGCAAAGAGATTATTTATCCCAGATTTGTCTTAGAGAATAGAAAGCCCAAATCGTAAAGAGGATGTTTGGGATCCAAAAGGCTATTATTGCAGGTAGGCTTCCATTTTGAGCTAAAGAATCTACAATAAGATAAAATGTCCAGTAAACAACGATAAGCCCAACAGAAACAACAAAACCACTAGAGCTTGCCACCCGTCTATTGATCACGGTTCCCATGCCGACACCCACAAGAGAAAAGATGATGCAAGCAAAAGGAAGAGCCCATCTTTTGTAATATTCGCTGTCAATTTCAATTTTGCGTTCTTTGGCTAAGTTGGGCTTATGCATTTCTTTATAGAGCTGATTGAGATTCATACCATTGGCATCAAGTTCTCCGCTCCAAGGGATAAGATTTGGTTTTAAAAAAATATCATAATTAGAAAATTGTATTTTGGTATAAACATCGTCATTGGTTCTGTGAATGCTGCCATCAAAAAGTCTGAGTATGGTTGTATTATTGAGCTCTTCACTAGATAAAATTTGACCTTCTCGAGCAATGATGGTGAGAGGATTTTGTTGTGAACGTTCATCATAGATAAAAACATCTCTGAGAAGTCCCTTTTTACTATCGACCTCGTTTGAATAGACAACAAGGTTATAGAAACCCTCAGCAAAAGTTCCCTCCCTTATTTGGGAGGCAACTTGAGCGCTTCCCAAGATGCGAATAAGGTCTTTGGTTTGTTGTTTTCCCCATGGACCAAGATAGAAATATGTTTGAGCTGAGACAATGGTCATCAAAAGGCCAAGAAGAATAGCTGGTAGTGTGAGTGTCGCCTGAGAAATTCCAATGGATTTAAATGCGATGATTTCGGAATCAGTGCTCAGTTTACCGTAGGTCATAAGAACAGAAAAAAGAAGACTCATAGGGAGAATGGCAGGGAGAAAGCTAATGGACAAGAAAAGGACAAGTTGCCCAATAACTTTCATGGAAACGCCATGGGCTAGAATAAACTCTGTTAACTTGAGGGCTTGGAATGTCAGAAGAATAGAAATAAAAACAACTATACCTACAAGAAGGCTTGGTAGCATTTCCTTTATAATGTAAAAAACGACGCGTTGGTATTTCAATGTTGTATTTAAAAATTATTCCTTAATTTGTTATACTTCTATTTGCCCGACATTTTCAGGGCGTCCAATTGCTTTTCGAACATTGAGAGCCATTTTAAGGAGATTTTCATAGTAGCCAAGTCTCATTTGAGAAGCGGCATCACACTTTGCCTGCATGGGCTCGGGATGAGTTTCAATAAAAAGGGCATCTGTACCAGCTGCAACGGCAGCCATTGTGAGGTGAGAGATAAAGCGAGGCTCTCCACCAGCTGGGTCAGCACTAGATATTCCATAAAGACGGATGATATGTGTTGAATCAAAGCAAGCAGGGGCTCCGAGTTGCTGCATAATAGGAATACTCCGCATATCTGCCACAAGACGATTGTAACCAAAGCATGCACCACGTTCTGTAAGAAGAACATTAGAATTGCCTGTGGATTTCATTTTGCTTACGGCACCAGCCATGTTTTCGGGAGCTAAGAATTGTCCTTTTTTGATATTAACAGGTTTGCCTGTTTTTCCACAGGCGACAACAAGAGATGTTTGTTGGCACATGTAGGCGGGAATTTGTAAGACGTCAACATGTTCAGCAACGAGGGGGACGTCTTCAACACGATGGATGTCTGTTAAAACAGGAACGCCAAATTCTTTTCGAACTTTTGCAAGAACTTTAAGGCCATCATTTGCCATTGGACCTGTCCAATTTTTTTCGCTACCACGATTATCTTTTTCATAAGAACTTTTAAAAATAAGTCCAATTCCAAGTCGCTGGGTAATATCCACAAGGGTCCTTGCTGTGTTCATGACAAGTTCCTCGCTATCAATAACACATGGCCCAGAAATAACGGCGAGGTTATGTCCTGTTCCAATTTTAACTTCTGTTTGCCCGACTTTGACTTTGAATTCTCTTTTTGGAAGTTCAATTTTTTCAATTCTTTCTTTCAACATAATAATATCCCTTAAAAATGAGGTTTTCCTATGAGTTTAAAAACAACAGATCTCCTTATAGTATAGCTAATAATGCGAGGCAACAGCAATCTTCTTGACGAGATTGTTTTGAAATTCCGATACTGAAAGTTATGAAGAGGATATTGATTATTACAGATGACTATAACGAACTGACTTTTTTAGAGACCTTACTTAAAAAGATTGGCTTTGATGCACTTGGGATTCAGAGCGCAAGTCAGGCTCTTGAGCAGGCCATGGTGATAAATCCAGATATGTTGATCTTGGCAGACACCTTAAAAAAACAGGGGACGCATTCCTTACTCGAAAACTTAATGAGTTTTCGTCCGCAAATGTTTGTTGTTTTACTTAAGAAGAGTTTGAAGGAAGAAACACAACATGTTCCGGAATTTATTAATAAAATAATAAAATCACCAGTCGATCCATTGGATTTGATACGAAGTATTTGTCAGGTTGCCTCTTTAAATGAGGAGCAGTTTTTAGAGAAATACTCTAGGCTTGGCTTGTTTCGTGGTGAAACCCCACAGGAATCCATAGTTGTATCGGGTAGAGTTAATCAAGAGGTAACAGAAAATAAATTTGTGAGAGGTATGCAGTCAGAAGACTTAGAAAAATCACATCAAACGAGAAAAAAACATTTTGAAAAGGTTGTGCAAGAAATAAGTGAACCTCTTGTGAAGTCTTTTAACTCTAAAGAAGCTATCCGAGAAGCACAAGAGTTTCGTATACGTGGAAAAGATAATGAAATTGTGCGTATTGATGAACAAAGAAAAAAATTTGTGAAAGCACTCTTTAAAAAATAAAAGCTGCTCCCTTATGCTTGAGCCTAAAGTGCTGTTTTTATTTTTTCTTTTTGAATAATAACCCAACAACGTCAGAAAGATTTCCATTAAGAATATCTACAGGCTTAGAAGACTTTTTCTGAATTGCTATGATATTGAGCTCTCGCTTTGCCTCTACAAAGTTTGGAGTGAGAGAAAGAGCATGTTTGATTGTCTTTTCTGCTCCATCGAGATCTCCAATGCACTTAAGGTAAAGCCCTTTAACAAAGTAGTAAATAGAGTTGTGACGATCTTCGGGGGGAATTTTGTTAAGATCGCTTTCAAAATCTTTATAAAACTGTTCAATGTTTTCATTTGGCTGACAGAATATTTTCGCCCACATGGCATGAAGTTGCATTTCTGAAGTTGGAGGTCTTAAACTCATGGCTTTTTCAAAAGCCAGAAGAGCTTTTGAAGCCTGGTTGGATTTGAGTAAGGATTTCCCTTCTTCAAAATGAGATTCAGATTCAAGAATTTTTTCAGCAAAGCCTTTTTCGAGTTCTTTTAAGTATGTTGCACGCAAATTATCATCGCTTAAAACTTCGTTGGCCTTTGATATTTTGGCAAAGATCGCTGTTGTAAGTTCTGATAACTCTTTTGGTGCTTGAGTTGGCACCTTATCTGGATGAAAAAGTTTTGAGAGTTCATAATAAGCCTTTTTAATTTCTTTTGCTTTAGATTTTTCATTTAATCCCAAAGTCTCAAAAAGATTTTGTTTATCCATTTGGTTTTTTATTTTTTGGAGACGCTCAATGTGGGCCTTGTGGTCACTTGGCCTTGTTTGTTTGTCAAAATAAATAAATTCCTGGGAGAGCAAAAGGTGAATTCCTTTAAGAACGTCTTCTTCTTGAAACTGTTTGCTTTCAAGGATTTGATCAATTGAAACGCCTTTTGTAATTTCCTGGGCAAACCTATTCATTTTATTAAGAGGGTAAAAAGTATGAATAGGTGAAATATCGGCAAAAAGGTTTCCACGCATTATTTTTTTATCTAAGAAAGGTAAATAAAATGATCTTAGCCAATCAATAGAAATTTTCGAATTTAACCAGTCGCTAATAAATCGACTTAAAAAAATACTATCCATAAGAAGGGGAACTTGTGGTTGGCTTTCTTGTTTGATTTCAAGTTCATAGGAGATGTTTTTTATCATGTAACCAAGTCTGATTCCCAACTGCTCAATATTAATGATGTCGATAATATGAGGGCTGACAAGGTTGGAGTCTATGAGTCGTTCGCCAATACGTTTTGTGCTTTTATTTTGTAACACGAGTTCTAGTTCTTCAAGGGACACATAGTTTTTATCAACAAGAAGAGCGCCAAAAAACGATTTGGGATCGTTGACTTCCACTTTTGATATGGAACCCTTTTGAAAATGAACAATGGGGGTGTCGTTATCAGTTGCCTTGAGTTTGAGGGTTCCGTCAAACTGTGCGCGATTCAAGTAAGATAAAAGTCTTGGAACTTCAAAACCATGAATGCTCTGAATAGATTGAATGGCATGAATTCGCTCTTGAGGTGTGAGTTGTGGTGAGTGAAGGGCTTCGATGATGGGTTCATATTCTTCTGCGACTTGATCTGCAAATTTTTCTTTAATGATCTGAATGAGGGCTTGAGGTTGTAAAGGCTTTTTAAAAAAATACTGAGACCGAGTGATACTCATGGCATCTCGAGCTGCGGACTTTTCAAGGATCTGACTAATAAAGATGAAAATACTATCTGGAGATTGATCATGCAACTTTTGGGCTATGTTATTGAGTGACATTTTTTGCGTGAGACACTCTAAAATAAAAACGTGAAACTTTCGGAGTTTAATAGAAGAGAGAGCTTGATCGATATCATTAAAAAACAAAACGGCATAACCCTCTTTTTCAAGAGACTCCTTCATTGAGCTTCTAAATTGAGCATCGATATCAATAATACCAATGCAAATATCTTGTTTGGTCATATTTTTTTATCTTTAGTCCTGACTTAAATATCGGTAAAAACTTAAGAAATGATTATATTGAAATACTAAATTCTGGGATCTTTTGACCTTGACGGAAGAGAACTTGTATCTCAAATTGAGAAAGTGGAGACTGTTTTGACAGTTTTTATATATTTTAGACCATTCTTGAGGAGGATCAATGGGTCAACATACAAAACCAGTTACTGATGCAAGCTTTGAAAACGACGTGCTAAAATCAAATGTCCCAGTTCTTGTGGACTTTTGGGCTGAATGGTGTGGTCCTTGCCAGGCTTTGGGACCAAAACTTGAAGAAGTTGCTCAATCAATGGCTGGCAAAGTTACTGTCTTAAAACTTAATGTTGATGAAAACCCCGATACAGCAGCCAAATATGGAGTTCGCGGTATCCCGACGATGATTATGTTTAAGGGTGGAAAAGATGTGGATCAAGTCGTAGGAAATGTGCCCAAAGAAGCTCTTGTTTCGTTCATGCAAAAATATACCTGAATTTTAGGTTGTTGTTTTTAGAAGATGTATCGTCTAAATGCGACACTTGAGATAAGGCCCAAGGCAAAAAATGATGTGATCATACCTGAGCCGCCATAAGATAAAATGGGCAATGGAATTCCAACGATGGGGAGAATTCCAATGACCATTCCGATATTAATAAACATATGCCAAAAAATAAGAGCAAGACACCCAATAACAAGTATTGCTCCATACTTATCTGGAGCTTGGGATGCAATCTTAAGACCAATAAGAATTAATATGACAAAAAGAGATAGCACAGTAAAGCTGCCAACAAAGCCATGTTCTTCGGAGAGAACGCTATAAATAAAATCGGTATGTCGTTCTGGTAAAAAATCAAGTTGTGATTGGGTTCCTTTTCTAAATCCTTTTCCGAGAAATTTTCCTGAGCCAACAGCGATCTTTGACTGAATACTGTTGTACCCAGCTCCGCGAGGATCTCGGTTGGGATCAAAAAATGTGAGAACGCGACTTTTTTGATAATCTTTGAGTCCAAAATTCCAGGCGAAGGGAATGAGAAGTAAGACGGCAAAGCTTGCAATAATAAGGATTCTTTTTTTTATGCCAATAAATAAGAGCATAGAAACACTAATAATGATCAGCATCATGGCCGTTCCCAGATCTGGTTGAGCTGCGGTTAAAGCAAATGGAATAAACGTTAAAACTAATGGATAGATGATTTGTTTTAAGCTTAGACCGTTGATTGTATTTTTTTCTGCAAGAATTTTTGCAAGTAGAATCACTAAGACAAGCTTCATTGTTTCTGATGGCTGATAATGAAAAAAACCTAAATCAAGCCACCTCGTTGCCCCAAGAGCTGTCTTACCAATGACTTCAACAAGAACAAGGAGGGCGCAGTTGATAAGATAAAAAACATAAGCAAATTTAACAAGAAACTTATAATCGAGAAGTGTGGATCCAAAAAAGATAAGCCAGCCAACGCCAACCCAAAAAAGTTGTTGGGCAAAGAGGCGGTGAATTCCAACGGTTTGAGGGTCATGAGTTGCACTATAAAGATTGATAAGGCCGATGATGTTGAGTGCGATAATAACAAAAATAAGATTGATATCTATCTTTCTTAAAAAAGTTCTTTCTTCAATCTGCATTTCCATGATCTTCCTTTTTAACTTGAGGAGAGGGATCAACAATGAAGGGCTCAAGTTTTGCATTCTTCATTTGCTCGGGATAATGTTTTTGCATATAGGCTCGAATAATATCAGCTGCGACAGGAGCAGCCCCTCCAGCTCCCGAACAAGAGTGTTCGGCAAGGACTGCGACAACAAGCTCTGGTTTTTCACTTGGAGCATAGGAAATAAACCAGCCATGGTGTCGTTGTTTAATGGGGCGTGCCTTACAGTCTGCAAAGATTTGATCTGGTGTTAATGAAAAAAGCTGTACGGTTCCTGTTTTTCCCGAGTGATGAACGCCTGCAACTCTTCTCCATCTGGCTGTTCCGCGGGAACCATTAACAACTCGAAAAAGACCTTCGCGAATAATATCTAGATTTTCTTTTTTTATTGTCACACCATTGGTGTTAATTCCTTGTGTGATATCAAATTTTAATTGTGGTTGTACCTCGCGAACAAGTTTCCCATCAATATCGAGAATCTTTTTGATAAAATGAGGTTGGTAAGCTGGCCCTTCATTTGCAAAGGCCGAAAATGTTTGAGCAAGTTGAAGAGCCGTTGTGAGAATAAAACCTTGTCCAATGGCATTAGAGAGGTTTTCTCCCGGTTGCCATTCTTCTCCCAAAGTTTTTTTCTTCCATTCTTCTGTTGGAATAAGCCCAGGAACCTCGTTGGGTAAAGAGATTCCAGTTTTTTGACCGAGTCCGAGTGCTTTTGCATATTTTGCTATTTTATCAATTCCAAGAGCCACGCCCATTTTATAAAAGAAGACATCACAAGACGCTTCGATTGCGGGAACAACGCTAATATGCCCGTGTCCAGACTTGACATCACAGTGGTAAATTCTTCTTCCAAACTTATAATAGCCTGGGCAAAAAATTGTTGAGTTCTTTTTAATAACGCCTTCTTCAAGAGCGGCAAGGGCGGTAATTGTTTTAAATGTGGACCCTGGTGGGAAATGATCCTGAATAACTTTATTTCTCATGGGCTTAAAGGGATCATTAACAAGGTCATTCCAAAGCTTAGCGGAGATACCTTTTGAAAATTCAGTAGGGTCAAAGGAGGGACCATTAACCCATGCAAGAATTTCTCCATTTCGAGGATCAAGAGCCACAACTCCACCGATACGATTTGTTCCAATAAATGCATCGTAGGCGGCTTGCTGAAGATCTTTGTCAATTGTTAGCATTAAGGTGTGACCAGGGGATGGATCTTTTGAAAGAGAGATATTACCAATAAACTCGGGGACAGAGAGAGCCGTGATCTCTCTTCCTCTTGCATCGACTTGAATAAAGTCTTGGCCACTAATGCCTCGAAGTTCTCGATCCATAATATATTCAAGGCCGTTTTTTCCGATAATATCACCTTGCTGAAACTGGTCCGTTGGAGACAAGTTTTT
>JBDHWX010000065.1:0-9525 GCA_039810365.1 Bdellovibrionales bacterium
AAAAGTATCTGGGAGCTCGAGGCAAAATTTGCCATACAAAATACAATGTGTGGAAGTCTTCTAGACTTTTATCTCAGACGCGCACCACTTTTTTTAGCAGAAAAAGACCATGGTCGAAGCTTGCTAGAGCCTCTTGCTAAAATTTTTCAAACAGAACTGGGCTGGACAGAAGAAGAGAAAACACAAAAAATTCAAGAAATTTTAAATCACGAGAATTTTGAGTTATCATGGAGATAGTGGGAGCTAAATCACGGATGATTTGGCTTGGAGGGGTTCTTGTTAAAAGGATTTTTGTTTCTTGGCCTCGTTGTTTTAATTTTACCATTAAAAGCACAAACGGTATCGTTTGACGAAGCTCTTCAGGTATTTTTAGCCGAAAAGGGTTTTCACGGAAAAGTGTTAGACCTCAAAAAAGACTATGATGAAGATGACTTTATCGAAAATTTTTCTGTTCTTTTAGAAGAAAATCAAAAGCAAGAAGAAAGAACAGCGCCCCAGATGTTTTTGGGTGTTACAAGTTCTTCTCACGAAGAATCCATGACGATTAAAATATTAAACAAAGATATTCAAAACTTTCCTTATATGAAGTACGACTGGATCGCAAGGCTCGTCGTCAAGCTTGCAATAGATAAAGTTTCTCGCATTTTAAGCCTTCCGTATAAAACAACAAATAAAAATGGGGTTTATCATACAGAAATTTTACCTGCGATGAATACGATTCCTTCTCGCTATCGATTTGAGCAGCTTGATGTCAATTACTCTGTCAACAACCTCATCTTAGATATTGAAATCGTATTGCGTGGGTCACAAAATTTTTTACTTATGGAATATGTTCGTGGCTATGTGAACGCTATATTGAGAATGCTTGAAAATGGACATATTCCGGGAACAACCGCGGGTGTTTTGACGCAAGCACAAGCTGGTAGCGGAGTTAGCGTAAAATCTTTCGGCTCCAATGATCTAATCCAGCAGTTTTTAGCGCCTGACGAATCTTCTCTGTTCCAAAATGAAAAGCCCCTGTTGAGGCCTTTTCAAAAAGAGCAAGAGTCGAACTTTTAAAATCAACCCGTAACATTTCCGCTAAAAAAAGCTTAATCAATACGTCTACGGCGGTCTCTTTTGTTGGACACTGAGACTTTAAAAGTGTTTCGATACCATCTGGAGAAAAAGAAATTTGTGAGGATGCCCCTGCAACGGGTTGATCTGAAAACGCCCAGGTATTTTTTTGCTTGGAAAGATAAAAACAAGAATTGCGACCAACGTGTACTTCAAATTGGAGGTCTTGAGGCAAACAAGTTAAAAGCTGTTGTAAACCAGTAGAGCCCTCTAAAAAGATATTGAGGTTACGGCAATATTTTTTTGCATCCATAAAACACCAACTTTAAGAAGTCTATAGTGAAGCGCGAAAGACGGAACGCCCCGCCGTGTCAAAACCTTAAAAAATTTCAGTATTGTTGATGCTTTAAGCGACAAAGCCCTGTTGACTCTGATTTCAAATAAACCGTAAACTAACAGTGTCAAATTTTATAAGGAACCCACTATGAGTTTTTTCAATAAGATTTCTGAATATTTTTCTCACGATATCGCAATTGACCTTGGAACGGCTAACACTCTTGTTTTTGCAAAAGGCCGAGGAATTATTTTGAACGAACCTTCTGTTGTCGCTGTTCAAAAAAATGCAAGAGGACAAAATCGCGTTTTAGCAGTTGGTAAAGAGGCAAAAGAAATGTTGGGCAGAACTCCCGGCAGTATTGTTGCCATTCGTCCCATCAAAGATGGTGTCATTGCTGATTTTGAAGTGACACAATCTATGCTAAAATATTTTATTTCTCAATCAACAGGCGCAAAGAAAAGTTTTATTCGCCCCAGAATTATCATTTGTGTCCCTTACGGAATTACACAAGTAGAAAAAAAAGCAGTGAAAGAATCGGCACACTCCGCTGGCGCAAGAGAAGTGTATTTGATTGAAGAGCCCATGGCGGCGGCCATAGGCGCAGGTCTTCCCATTACAGAGCCAAGCGGAAGCATGGTTGTTGATGTCGGTGGTGGAACAACAGGTGTTGCGGTTATTTCGCTTGGTGGAATCGTTTATTGTAAATCAATAAAAGTGGCGGGCGATAAATTTGATGAAGCGATTGTGAGCTATGTACGCCGACAATTTAATTTACTGATTGGCGAAAGAACGGCTGAAAATATTAAAATTCAAATTGGAAACGCTTACCCATTTGAGCAAGAAAAAACGATGGAAATCAAGGGACGAGATCTCGTTGCTGGTGCGCCTAAAACCATAGAAATCACAAGCTCGCAAATTCATGATGCCCTGATGGATCCTTTGTCTGAAGTTGTGGATGCGGTAAAAACAGCTCTTGAAAAAACACCGCCAGAGCTTGCTAGTGACATTGTCGATAACGGTATTGTTCTTACAGGTGGTGGTGCTCTTTTATCTAACCTTGATATTTTATTAAGAGAAAGAACGGGCCTTCCGGTATCAATTTCCGAAGATCCATTGACGTGTGTTGTGATGGGCTCTGGAAAGGTATTGGAAGAAATTAAACTCCTAAGACAACTCACAACGGATTAAAAAATGAACGAAGCACAGATACGCTCTGTCGCTTTATTTTTCTTTTATACATTCCTGGATAAGGATCTCGCACTCAGGGCAACCGTTGAGGCGCTTCGGCTTATTGAAAAGCGTATTAAGGGGCGTGGAATTTCAGATTCTCGAAACCCCATATTGGTTTATTCCACATTTAAGATCTGGAAAAAATATTCTAAGAAGAAAAATTTAAAATTGCAAAATTCAGAATTTACAGCAGAGGGTTGGATTGTTCCAGGTGATCTTAAAATGGAAACATGGAGGCAATTTGTAAAAGAGGCAGAGTCTTCACTTTCGTTGGCGGTTATTTGGTCAAAGTTATTGGGATTTGCAGATAAAGATATTGCAGAGGGCCTGGGACAAACAGAGGGAAGCGTTCGCTATCGAGTGGGTAAGGGACTTAAACATCTTGGCTATATTGCAAGCCCATCTGGGGGGCTTGGATGAAAAAACGCAACCTTAGTGAGTTTATGTGTATAGAAATGCTATACGATTATAAAACGGGGAATCTTGATTCTCTCAGAAAACAGGCTGTTGAAGAGAGCTTGCAAGAATCACCTCGGGCGCGTGAAGAGCTCAGAAAGCTCACGGTTGGCATGTCCTATACGGATAAGCTTCAGAAAACGATCGTGACACAACCCCTTGTGGACTACATACTTCATCAGCCAAAGCCAACAGAAAAGTTTTTTTCAAAGTTCCGCTGGGACGTTTTTCCACAGCCTGTGCGTTGGGCCCTGGAATCTATTGTTGTGGCCGTTGCCATTGCACTTTTTGTAACCCAAGCACCAGAGCTTTTTAAGGCAATCGGAAAAAAAGAAGAAGGCGGCCTTGTCATAAAAAAATTTGACATACAATCCATAGAGCCCAAAGAAGGATCGCGGCCAGAGGCCCCCGCAAGTAAGGTAGCAGAAAAGCAAGCGGAGCCAGAAAAAGAGACGCTGCCGACGAGTAAGCCGCTTGTGATGGCGCCAGCTCCATCAGCAGAGCCAGTCGCACAACCGCAGACCAAACCACAAGAGGCATCCCAGGCAAGTGCTCAAGTTGAGGCTGCAGAAAAGAAAGTCAAAAAGGGTAATGCTTATCTTTATCGGATGGTTATGCAAAGTACAAACGTTGAAGGCGTTACTCCACAGGTTGTGACGTTAATACAAAGTCTTGGAGGAGAAAAGGCTGGAGAAGTGGAACTTGGATGGAGACGAAAAGGAGGCAGCTACTTTCACTTTTCTTTACCAAAGGTGGCAAATCAAACGTTTTTAGACAGCTTAAAAAAGATTGGACAATTTTCGATTTCTAAAACATCGCATCCAAGAATTATGCCAGAAGATAAAGAACGTTTTATTTTATGGATTAATGAATTAAAGCCAGAGGGCAATCACGATCAGCCAGGTGCCGACGAGAATAAAACTTCTACGGGAGCGTCGCCAGAACAAAATGTTCCAGAAAACATGGAAACAGATTGATGAAGAGTTTAAGCAATTTATTTTTTGCACCTCAAAAGTCATTAAGGACTATGCTTTCCTTATGGTTTTTGATTTTCTCTTTAGTGCCGCTCACGTTTATTACAGGCTATAGTCTTGTACAGTTCCAAAAAGTATTTAGTGACGAAATGTTGAAAAGGCTTAACGACAACTTTATTGTCATCAATAAATCTATAGACGAATTAAAAAATTACTTAAAAACATCAGGAGATGTTCACGCATCAGACGATGCCCTTATTTTTAATATTGCCACAAAAAATTTATCCAATCTTAAAAAAATCTCTTCGGATTGGATTGGAGCTGGCTACATCGATCAAATAGGGCTTTTTGATAAAGAGGGGCAGCAAATCGTTTCCTTTAAAAAAGACGAAGACGGCTTTATTGTTAATGACACTCAAAAAGAAGAGGGAGACTTTGTTTTAAACGGAGAACTCATTCAGGCCCTTAAATCACAACGAAGACTTGTTTTAAGTGATATTAACGAAAAAACGGGCTTTGATCTTATTTCGTATTCTATTGTTATTGGGAAAAAAAATGTTATTACGGGCTACATTCAAGAAATTGTACGAATAGATCAAAACTTTATCGAAAATCTTAAAAAACGTTTTAATCTAGATGTTCTCATTTTAGACAAAGATTATAAGCCGGTAGCATCGACTGTTCCTTTGTTTATGCAGACAAACTCTAAACAGTTCTCTAAGGGAGAGGGAACAAATGTTAAATATCTCACAATAGAAGAAGGCAAAGAATCTTATTCGCTTCTTGTAAAGCCGTTTGAAAGAGAGAACTCGAATATTAAAATTGGCCTTGCGGCTTCTAAGACAGAGATTAATGCAACAACAAAAAAGATTAATAAAACTGTTTTTACTGTAGTTGGCATTGTGATTTTGTTTTTGCTTGTTGTTTTATGGTTTGTTTCGCGTGCCATGTTTAAACCCCTCACTCAACTTATGACAGCAGTACAAAAATTAGAAAGTGGTGACCTTGATACTTATATTGCAACTGATAGTAAAACCGAAATAGGTGAACTTACTAAAAGTTTTAACAATATGTCTCGCAAAGTAACAAGGGTGCAAGCGGATTTAACAAGCAAGGTAAATGAATTAGAAAGAGCCAACAAAGATTTACAAGAAGCACAGGCGCAACTGGTTCATTCTGCAAAGATGGGAAGCTTAGGGCAAGTTGTGGCTGGCGTTGCACACGAACTCAATAACCCTATTGGATTTATCCATAGCAATATGGATGTTTTGCAAGATTACATTGAGAAACTATTGCGTATTGTTGAAGTTGCAGAAAAAAAACCAGAAGAATTAAAAGATATTAAAAAAGAACTTGATTATGAATATATGTCTAAAGACTTACCAAGGCTGATATCTTCGTGCGAAGATGGCGCAAGAAGAGTTCGAGATATCGTTTTGAATTTAAGAAATTTTTCTCGATCTGATGAATTAAAAAGAAAAGAATACAATTTAGAAGAGGGTCTTGAGAGCACTCTTCAGATTTTAAAAAGTGAACTCAAAGATCGTATACGGCTACATAAGGATTATGGGAAAATTCCCGTCATTAACTGTTATGCAGGTCAAATCAATCAAGTGTTTATGAATATTTTGACTAATGCTATTCAAGCCATTGATGGTAAAGGCGATATTTGGATTAAGACCGAACAAAAAGGGCTTGAAATTTGGGTTTCCATTAAAGATTCGGGCAAAGGAATTCCAAAGGACATACAAGAGAAAATTTTTGATCCATTTTTTACAACAAAGCCTGTGGGACAGGGAACAGGCCTTGGACTCAGTATTTCTTACGGTATTATTCAAAAACATGGTGGAGAAATTGTTGTCATATCAGAGCCCAATAAAGGGACAACTTTTACAATTATCCTGCCCCTTATTACTCCCCAGGGGAACCCAAAGGACTCTTAAAACACAAAGAGTGTCTCAATTTGAAACACTTTAGACGTTTGTCTTGGTCTTTTTATTGTGTTGGTATTCAGAAAAACAGAGTTTTGCTATAATGTTAAAATGCTAGGCTTTTTGTTTTTATATTTTTTAAGCAGTGCTCACGCGCAAAACAAGATCGAAAAAAGGGTCAACGATCATCTCATCAATGCCACAAAAAAAGTCGAGATAGAAAGCAAAAAAAGAGAAGTCGAATTGCAAAAAGAAACTCTTGATCCCATTCAGTATAACCCACCAATGATTAAAAAAAGAGAACCTTTTGTGGTGATTCCAGCACCTGTAGCACCCGACCACAATATTTATCGCGATCAATACGATCACCCGATCTATAACGATCCCGTTGTTCAGGCTCAAGAAGATGTTCAGTATCAAAGAGATTTGGCAAATCAAAATCGAGAGTTAGAAAAAGAGCGCGCACAATATATCCAAGAGTTTCAAGAAAATGCTGCCAAAGCTGGCATTCAAATTCAAGTTGATCCTAAAACCCTAAAGGCTAAACCAGAAAATGATGGTTTTGGCTCTAGTCGCTAAAAATAAAAAAGCCGATTTTTAAAAATCGGCTTTTTTGAAGACTTGACTTAAATTGAACTGCGTATATTAAGCAATACCAAAGCATTTTTTGAGAATTTCGTTAATTCTCTCTTCGTTTTCTTTTCCTGGAAAAACTTCTTGAAGAGCTTTTACAGTCGCCTCACGAAAGCTGAGACCTGTTTTTTGATATGCAGCAGCCTTTGTTGCAAAAGAAGAAAAATGATCAAGAGATTCTTTTGACCATGTTTTACCTGAATTTTCAGGGAGCATTTCTGCAGAAATTTTTAAAACAGCGTCAAGATCGCCACGAGTTGCATTTTGAATCAAGAGCTTTGCAAGAGCATCAAAAGCAGGTCTGCTTTGAGAATCATCTCTCATTTTTGAGAGAAGATCAGCTTGGGTAGAAGAGAGTTTCCCATCTAGTTTTTTAATGGTAGCATCTCTTGCTGCAAGATCAACATCTGACACTGTTGAAAAAACTTCGGTTAATCGTTCTACACTAGCACGAGCGTTGTTTACAGCACCGGCATTTGATTTACCAGACTTAAGTTCTTCTGCTTTTCTTTCTGTGGGTGTTTTTTCACGACCTCTTGAGGGGTCATTTTTTCCTCCGCCACCAGGAGCGGCAAAAGAATTTGTTGCACCAACAACAGAGATTGCACAAATTGCAATAAGTAAACGTTTCATAATTAAGTCCTCCATCTTTAAATCAAAACAAAGCTATTTTAAGGTAAAATTAGTTATTTTTCTATTAAAAGCCAAGCACCATATAAAAATATCACGTTTTTTAAAAAACAGTACACCATAAAAAGAGAGGCAGTCCAAAATAAACCTCTCTTAATGAATAACCCCTCCTCCTTTCGAATTATCCCGAGGGCGATTTTCTGCCGGGGTATATGTACTATCGGGCTTGGCAAGTCTTATTATATTCGTATTAGCGTAAATCTGTTCAATAAGCGTATATAAATTATTTCCAGTAAGATAGTTAATTGTGAATAAATTATCGTACTGTGTGGCGCTCGACCGTCCAAGGCTGAGGGGGGCGGGTAGGTTTAACATTTTGGACGCTAATAACGAGTTAAAGTCTTCTCTGGCTTCAACAAAAGGCTGATGAAGAAAGCTGTTGTGTTCGAGTCGTAAATTAATCCGGCTTATTGGAGCATCAAGATCGGGCCTGTTTGTGAGATCTTTTAAAAAATCTATTCCCTTTGCGATTTCAGTACTCTGATCCTCAAGACCAAAAACGTTATAAAAATGAGTCAAGGCAACAAGGAGTATGGCATATTTCTGTTCCGTCGATTTGTCTACAAATTCAGGATAAATAGCCTGAATGCCTCCATTAGGGAGGTCTATGAGTTTTGGGTAAACAGAAGTTCTGGCATCATTTAAAATAGCGGCGGCTAATTTGCGAATATAATCTTCAAGAATTATCATGGATTTAATATTTTGCTCATAGCTCTGATCTTTTTTAAGATTTTGTGCATAAAGTTTGCGAAACAAAAAGAGATAAGTATCGAGTTCATCGATATAAGACTGAATTAGGTTGCTTGGGTTTCCATAGGTACCGCGAGGAGTCTTTTTTGCAATTTCAAAGATTGCCGAGGGCTCAGAATTCCCTTCGCCGAGGTAAACGGTTTTAAAAGCAGGAAGAGGCCCAAGGTTACCATATCGCATGCCAAGCTTTGAGCCCGAACCTTGAAAGACTTTTTTAAATACTGTCTCCAGAAGATATTGATAGTCTGCTCCAAATTCTTTATAGGCAAGGGCCACTTTAGGTTCTACATTATCACTCCACCAATTGTTCAAAGCAAGAGTTTGACCTTTTTTTGGATCTTCTTTGATTTCAAGAAGTTCTGGACGAATATTTTGTGCAAGGAAGGAGAAAAAAGAGTCATAGGTTTTCTTTTTGGAATCAGTAAAGCGAAAGAACCTCGCCTGAAGGTTTTCGCCTCCAGTGCAAACAAGAGCAAGATCACGCTTATCTGCTTGAACTATGGATGGTGCAAAAAACTTAACCCCAGTACCGTAACGAATGGATTTAAAAAGTTTTGTTACTGGGCGATTGTGTTCAGAAATTTGATAAGGGTTATTTTCTTTACTATTGCCGGGTAAGAGGCTTGTGAGACCGTTGATAGCTGCTGCTCCTGCATTGATAATGCTATCTGCGATGGAATAGAGATTTGTGTTTCGTCTATCTAAACGTTGGTTATCATTTTGAGTGTCAATATTTTCTCCGCAGATGGCATAGTAAGTAATTGTTTCAGCTGGGCCGCCTTGCTCAGAAAACAAATCATAAAACTCCGGATAATTATCTTTGATCTCTTTATTAAAAAGAAAGAAAATGGCCTCTTCTCCTCTTTTAAGGGGAGTTGGATCTCCTAAGAAATCACGAATTTTTTTAATAGATAAGAGAATCTGTTTTCTAAAGTTGTATTCGGTAACCCAGTCCGTACGGGCTAGGCGAAAATCGTTGGTAGTGAGTGGTACAGCAGCCGTGGGGCTAACAGAAAATGTTCTATATATAGAGTTCAGTTCGCGAAGGATGTCGCCAAGCTTAGCGTATTCTTTTTCATTATGATAAAAAAGGCCGTTGCTGTTGGGTTTTGTTTGGGAGATGAGTCTTTTGCGAAAGCCGTCTTCTTTTGCATAGGGAGTAAATGGCGACAAAAGTTTTTCAAGTTTTTTTAAACTATCTATGTAACTTTCCCCAAAGGTAAGGCGATAGCCCAACTTCTTTTTAACTTCTTCAGACGACGAATTTATATTTTTGATTTCGTCTTTAACAAGAGGGAGAACCTCGACAACTCGAATGGCTTGGGATGCGCTCCCAAATTCAAATCCGGGATCTTTATCTTGTGGTGGAAAATTTTCTGAAGGTTTAACACCATAAAGTGGGGCGTCCATGATTAATGGGTTATATGTGTCCCAAAATCGAGCCTTTAACAACTCGGGCGCAGAGATG
>JBDHWX010000066.1:0-9424 GCA_039810365.1 Bdellovibrionales bacterium
TTTCAACTGACTCTCAACATAAGAAATAACCTCTTGTAAAGACGTCTTTACTTTTGCGCTTACAAAAAAAGCTGGGCGCCGAAAGTCTTCTAATTCTTTAATAAATTCCGATTTTGTTTTTTTTGCTAAATCGCTTTTGTTGCCAATAAAAATAATTTTATCTTTTGCTTGTTTATAAATTTCAGGATCAATTTCTATTTTACCCTTTGTAGAGTCGAGAACGTAAAAAATTAGATCTGATTTTAAAATTTGCTCTCTGGTTCTTTGGATTCCAAGGCTTTCTATAATATCGTTTGTGTCTCGGAGTCCTGCTGTATCAACATATCGAATGCGAATGCCAGACAAAATCGAAAATCCTTCTATTGTATCTCTTGTGGTTCCAGCAATTTCTGTGACAATCGCGCGATCATCTTTCAAGAAGGCATTAAAGAGGCTGGATTTGCCAACATTGGGCTCACCGATAAAAGAAATAGTAAAATTTTCTGTTAACAGTCGGCCCTCAGAATAAGTGTTCATCAAAGATTGTGTTTTGTGTTGAAGTGCAAAAACCTCTTGCTTCGCTTTACTTCTTGAAATTGTCTCTAAACCTTCCATTGAAAAATCGATATCGGCCTCAAGATGGGCTAAGAGGTTGAGGGTTTGATTTTTCATCTCTTGAATCCTGTGGCTCAGCTCTCCGCGGATCTGTCTTAAGGCAACTTCTGCCGCCTTTTTTGTTTCGCTTTCAATAAGGGTCAAAACACCTTCTGCTTGAATAAGGTCCATTCGCCCATTCATAAATGATCGAAAAGTAAATTCGCCTTTTTCTGCGTGACGACTGCCTGCCAAAATAAGATTTTGAATAACTTCTTCCACAACCGCGGGGCTGCCGTGACAAGAAATTTCTATGGTTTCTTCTCCGGTATAAGATCTACCCTCTTCAAAATATGTGACAACCGCTTCGTCTATTTTTTTTTCCTTTTGTGTATCCTGAATAATGGAAAAATAAACATGATGTGATGTCAGTTTTTCTGGCAAATTCGAAATTTTTTTTACTATTTCTACACTTTTTGGCCCACTCACGCGAATAACGCCTATGCCGCCATGACCTGCGGGTGTTGCAAGTGCGCATATCGTGTCTGCAGACAGATGGTACTTAAACATCTTGTGTTTCTGATCTATCCTGGTGTTCTTCGTTGCGGTTTTTTCCAGACCTCTCCATTTTTGCAGGGAATATTTTTATTTTTTTAAAGTGCCCTTCGCCAACAGATTTACTTTTTACACGTCCATCTTCAGCTAAATACTGATGAATTGTTTTTCTGTCTTTTGGAGGAAGAGCTCTAAAATAAACAGATTTATTTTTATCAAGCGCAATCTTTTTTAATTTGTCGGCAAGCTTAATGAGCTCTTCGCTGGCTTCTTTTCTGTAGTTGTTAGAGTCACAATAAACGTTCACTTTGTCTTCTGGGAGTTGGTGCTGAAGAACTCTTTTTAAATAGAGTTGAAATGCATCAAGAAGTTGCCCCTCTTTATCTACAAGGTCTTTTTGATCGTTTCCAAAAATTTCGATCTGAATATTGCCGCTATCGTCCGTGTTGAGATCGTACGATAAATCAAATCCGGCATGGCCAAAAATTCCATCCAGAGTTTCTTCTACAATTTGAATCGCCGCTCCGCCAGAGCCGCCCTTTTTTCCAAAAAATTTATCTAGAATTCCCATTTTTCCTCCTACTAAGAAAGTGTTTGTTGAACCGCTTGGGTTTGTTTGTTGTCTTTCATAATCATATATTGTTGGATAATACCAAAAAGAGTGCTCACAAAAATATAAAGTGTAAGCCCGCTTGGCAGTGTAAACATTAGTGCTGCAAAAAATATCGGCATAAATTGCATGACTTTGGCCTGGGCCGGATCCATGGCTGTTGGTGTAATTTTTTGTTGTACCCACATTGTGATCCCCATAAGAACAGGAAGAACAAAGTAGGGGTCCTTGAGGCTTAAATCATGAATCCATAAAGCAAACGGCGCCTGATAAAGCTCAATGCTTTGTGCAAGAACATTATAAAGAGCAATAAAAATCGGAAACTGTAGCAACATCGGTAAGCAGCCGCCGATAGGGTTGACCTTGTTTTGTTTCATTATGTTCATGGTTTCCATCTGAACTTTTTGGGGATCATTTTTATATTTTTCTTTTACAAGTTTAAGTTGCGGCTGAATTTCTTGCATCTTCTTCATGGACTTATAAGAAGAAACGTTGATGGGTAAAAGGAGTAGGCGAATCAAAAGAGTAACGAGAATAATGGCCACTCCATAATTTCCAATAAGAGAATAGAAAAACTTAAGAAGCTTGAGTATGGGCTTGGCAATCCATCCAAAATAACCATAATCAATTGTTCCAGCCAATCTTTTGTCGACTGCTGAAAGGGCCTTCATCTCTTTTGGGCCAATATAAATTTGATTATTAAAGTTCGCCCTAGATCCGACTGGAATCTTATAATCAAGAGAACCAATAACTTCAGACGTTGATTGCTGAAATCTTGCAGAAAAGGTTGGGGCGATATCGGATTTATCCAAGATGGCGGCTGCAAAATAATGGCGGTTTATAGCTGCAATAGAAACATTTGTAATGGGTGTTTCAAAAATCTCCGATGATTTTGTATTGACCTCTTTTCTTTCTGTCTCGCTTGCACCAGAGGCAACAAAAACACCTTCTGTATCATAGTTTCTGTTAAAAATAGAACTGGATTGATCTCCTTCTATATGGCTTGCAAGATAAACTTCAAATCCTGGCGGCGGCTTAGAAAACTCTGTTTCTACGTCTAAAAGATACCTGTTGGGATCAATTGTCATGGTTCTTTTAATTATTGTATCGCCTATTTTTGCTTCGCCAACAAACTGCAAGTCTGTTGCTTTTTTAATATTAAAATAGATGTCTTTCCCGCCCTCTGTCATTTCATTAAAAAATCTTGTTTTAAGTCCATGAGAAAGTAAGACTTCAGACCCTGTTCGTTCTTTAAACTTTTTAAGCGTAATGTTTTGAATTCCCATTCCTCTGTTTTCAATATCAAAACTAAGTGTGTCGCTATCAAAGCGAAGTCCTTGGTGAATCACTTTTGTATCTGGCTCTAATTTGGTTGATTCTTGCTTGGCCATGGCCGGAATCGTTTCAAGACTTTTTTCAACTTTTTGGTCAACCTGTTCCTGTGAAACAGTTTGGGGAGGATATTTTTTTGTGATGTAATAAAACCAGCCAACAAAAGAAAGGAGAATGATGAGTGTTGCAATTATTGTTTTTGAATCTAAAAAACCTTTATTGTGCCCGTGTGGCTCAAGATTAATCATGATGTTTCTCCGGTAAGGGGTCTAATCCAAAGGCGCCAAGAGGGCGGCATCGCAAAATTCTTTTTGTTGTCAGCATCAGTGCCCTCTTAAAATGAAATTTACGAAAAGCCTCAATGCCGTAATGAGAGCAGGTTGGGTAAAAGCGACATGCGCCTCCCATGTGTGGCGAGCCAATTCCTTGATAAATGCGAATTAAGAAGATAAAGAAATTTCTCAGCGCTCTGTCTGTGCGACTAACAAATCTGAGAAAAGGCCTTCTGCATATTTTTTCTAAATTCTTCTCTGCTAAGTTTTCTAAATTCAACATTTCGACTCACTTTTATTATCACATTGATATCATAAAACACGTTATCGTTTGTGTAGCTGCCGAGCACTTCTCGACAGAACTCTCGACACCATCTTTTAAGCTTGTTTCGTATAACTGCCGAACCAACTTTTACCGGAATCGTCCAACCAAATCTATGATTCTGTTCTTTATTTTCAATATAATTGATCAAAAGCCAGTGACCTGCATAAGCCCTTTTTCCTTTATCTTTTAAAAAAAGAAATTGGCTTCTGCGACGAATGGTTATGATTTTAGTTGTCGTGATTATTTACCGCCAGCTGCTATTGCGAGTCTTTTTCTTCCTTTAGCTCTTCTGCGGGCAAGAACGGCTTTTCCGCCTCGTGTTGACATACGAGCTTTAAAGCCGTGTGTTTTGCTACGACGTTTGCGACTTGGTTGATACGTCCTTTTCATGACTACCTCCGAAAGTTATGCGTATTTTTGATGTCGATACGCTGTGTCTCCGATGTGAGGCGAAATAAAAGCACAATGCGCTATAAGCTGTCAAGACTGTTGAACTTTTGTGCATAAATTGCTAAACAGGCGACAACTTCTTTTGTTGTCTTGATACAGACACCATCTTGGCTGTATTTTATAACCTTTTTGGGGGTAAAAACGTTGAAAACTCAAATTTGGGAGTCTGTAAAAGAGAGCATAAGGCTCAAGAACCCAACAAATTCCTATCTTGAGACGTGGTTTGACCCAACTGAGCTTGTGGGAACCGAAGAAAGTCATAAGGGAACTGTTTTTAAGCTTGGTGTTCCAACGGATTTTCATAAACATTGGATATCACAAAACTTTTTGGATAATATCTGCCAAGAAATTTCTTCTTTAACCCAAGAACCTTTTCAAATTCAGCTTGTTGTTGTTCCTGAATTAGAAAAAAAGATTGCTCCTGTCGGCCCAACTTGTGAGCTTTCGGTAAATGACCAGTCTTTTGCAGAATCCAATAGCGTTGGATACTCATCTCTGAATAAGCAAAGGCAGGTTTTAAGAAGTGAGTATACCTTTTCAACATTTGTCGTTGGCCGAAATAATGATTTTGCTCATGCCGCTTGTTACAGTGTCGCAAAAAATCCAGGTGCCGGATACAATCCTCTTTTTATTTATGGGCCAACGGGAATGGGAAAAACCCACCTATTAAATGCTGTTGGAAACCATATTCAAGAAAACTTTCCACAACTCAAAATACGTTATGCCTCCACAGAAACATTTTTAAATGAGTTTGTATCAAGCATTCGACGTGGCGAAATGCATAAATTAAGAAAAAGATATCGTGAAGATTGTGATGTTTTGCTTTTAGACGACATCCAAGTTTTAGGCAGAGGAGAGGCTTTTCAAGAGGAGTTTTTCCACACATTAAATTCATTTTTTGATAGCCGGAGACAGGTTGTCGTTGCAAGTGACAGAATCCCACGAGATATTTCGGGTTTAGAAGATCGAATTCGTACACGTTTAGAGTGGGGTCTTGTTGCGGATATTCAGATGCCGGATCTTGAAACCCGTGTTGCAATTTTAAAATATAAAGCCGAGGTTCGAAATATTGCCCTTTCTGATGAGGTTGCAAATTATATCGCCTCTATTTCAAAAAGATCCATACGGGAACTAGAGGGTAATTTAAATAAGGTAAAAATGTATTCTGAGCTACTCGATTTAAGGATTACTCTTGATTTGAGTAGGCAGGTTTTGGGTGCTCAATCTCCAGAGACTCAGCAATTAACGGTTGAGGATATCCAAAAATTGACTGCTGAACACTATCAGCTCAAGCTTCAAGATCTTAAATCTTCAAGTAGATCTAAGCCACTTGTTGTTGCAAGACAGGTGGCGATGTACCTTATTAAAACTTATTTAGAAAAATCCTTAATTGATATTGGACGTGCTTTTGGCGGAAGGGACCATACAACTGTTATAAGCGCATTGCGCAGAATTGAAGATCTACAGGCTAAAGATTCAGATTTACATAAGGATATCGAAGATTTAAAAAGAAAAATCCACAATATCACAGGGGTGTGAATGTGGATTGTGGATGAGTCTTGTGGGTTTATTGTTGAAAAATTGTGACTTAGAATTTTGATGTTTTTTTGTGGATAATTTAAAACTGTTGTTGATAGCTTTATCCACATTGATTGTTTAATAATTATAGAGGGTTAGGTGTAATTTTTAGTTTTCAACGGCCCTACTGCTACTACTGTATTTATATTTATATAATTTAATAGGTATTAAGGACAAAAAAATATGGAAATTAAAATTAAAAAAAATGATCTCGTAAACTTATTAGCAAAAACACAAAACATTGTGGAGAAAAGAAACACAATGCCAATTCTTGTTAATGTTTTATTAAAAGCAGAAGAAGAGAGTTTAAAAATTTATGCAACAGATCTTGAAGTTAGCATTACAGACAGAGCTCAATGTAAAGTTTTAAAAAGTGGAGATGTGGCCGTAGATGCGAAACAGTTATTTCAAATCATAAAAGAACTTAATGACGAAGGTATTATACAATTAAAGAGTAAAGAAAATAATTGGCTTGTTATTCAACAAGGAAAATCACTATTTAATCTTGTTGGAAAAAACCCAGAAGAATTTCCATTATTTCCAACACATGAAACAGAAAACTTTATAAAAATCAAATCACACGTCTTAAAAGAAATGATTGATAAAACCATTTATTCCGTTTCAACAGATGAAACACGCTATCACTTAAATGGTGTTTTTTTTGAACAAATGAAAAGTGGATCTTCTGTTAATTATAGAATGGTTGCAACAGATGGACACAGGCTTTCCTTGGTAGATCGTGATACTGGACACACAAACAAAGAAGACATCCAATTTGGAAAAGGTGTTATCATTCCACGAAAAGGACTTATAGAAATATCAAAGATACTAGAATCTTCAATGGAAGACGTTGAAATTAGCATTGACGGTCCTCAACTCATATTAAAACAAAATTCTACTATCTTAATGGTCCGTCTTATAGAGGGAAAATATCCTAATTTTTTACAACTTATTCCTAAAACACTTTCTCGGCATATTTTGGCATCGAGAAATGAAATGATTCAGTCACTTAAAAGAGTGTCACTCCTCTCTAATAAAAAATCTCGTGGTATTACAATTTCTCTTTCTAGTGGTGTTATGACAATAGAAACACAAAATCCGGAATTAGGAGACGCAAAAGAAGAAATTCAAGTTGGATATGATGGAGCAGATATTAAAATAGGGTTTAATGCGCGTTACATACTTGATATTCTTAACTCGTTTCAGGAAGACGAAGTTGAAATTGAACTCAACGACCAACTTTCTCCAGGTCTTTTTAGACCAAAACAAGATAATAAATATACTTGTATTGTTATGCCAATGAGAATTTAAACTCGATGTTTATAAAAAAGTTAGGTCTTAAAAATTTTAGAAATTTTAAAGACCTTCAACTTTCCTTTAATTCCAATATTAATATTTTTATAGGTAACAACGGTCAGGGAAAAACAAATCTGGTCGAAAGTATTTATTCTGTTTCAAAAGGAAAAAGTTTTAGAACAACTAACTCCGAATATTTAATTAACGAAGAAAATAAAGAATTTGGTGCAAAAGTAGAAGTAGCATTACAAAAAAAAGAAATAGAATTTCTTCTCTCTGCACAATTTCTAGAAACAAAAAAAATATTAAAAGTAAACGAAAAATCATCAAACTCTCTTAAAAACTTTAAGCTTATGCCTGTTATAATTTTTAGCCCCGAAAGTCTTGAAGTTATAAAGGGTATGCCAGAAGAAAGAAGAAATCTTATTGATGAAACATCGATTCTAGAAAACGATCTCCAAATTGAAATTATCTCAGAATTTAAAAAATTACTAAAAACAAAAAATAACGTCTTAAAAAAATTTAAGTCTTTAGAAATGAGTCGCAGCCAGGCTTTTGATTTACTTAAAAGCCTTCAATTTCTGTTTCTTGATAGGTCTTGTGAATTGATACAAGCCAGATACCGGACCATCAAAGAAATTACCCCCTACTTTCGAGACATTTTTCATCAAATAACAGGTCAAAATGTGGATATCTCTGTAGGTTATGTGGCTAAAGAGCAAGAAGAGCCAAAATCTGTGGAAGAAATATGTAATACATTGCGCAAAAACTCCGAAAATGGACTCGAAAAAGAGATGAATTCCGGTCTTTGTCTGTATGGTCCGCATAAGCACGACATTGTCATTTATTTTGAAAATAAGGATAGTCGGTACTACTGCTCTCAGGGCCAACAAAGAGCGCTAATTTTGGCCTTTAAATTCACCCAAATCTTGTATCATAAGCTGATTTATGGTTATTATCCTATATTGATTCTCGATGATGTTTTATCTGAATTGGATAGTGAAAAAAGGGCATATCTGATTAATTTTTTAAACAATAACGAAGCACAAACATTTTTAACCACAACAGACCTCGATCTTACAAAAAATGTCGAAAAAGAAGTTGTCGTTATGGATGTGACAAGTGGAGTGATAAAAGACCGATGGAGTTAAATGTGACATCAAACGTAACGAATACTTCCTATGATGCCAGTTCGATTAAAGTACTAGAGGGTCTAGAAGCAGTTCGAAAAAGACCAGGTATGTACATTGGAGATACTGGAAGTCGAGGATTTCATCATCTAGTTTATGAAATTATAGATAACTCTGTTGACGAAGCATTAGCTGGATTTTGTAAGCGAATCAATATCACAATTCACCCTGATGATTCCGTAACAATTGAAGATGATGGTCGTGGAATTCCAATTGCTCAGCACCAAAAAGGAAAATCAGCACTAGAAGTCGTTATGACGGTTCTTCATGCAGGAGGAAAATTTGATGGCTCTACTTACAAAGTTTCTGGTGGCCTTCATGGTGTGGGAGCCTCGGTAGTTAATGCATTATCACAGAGCTGTGTTGTAGAAGTAAAAAGAGAAGGAAAGATTTGGAAGATTTCTTTTGAAAAAGGAAATCCAAAAGGACCACTCCAAGAAATAGGCAAAACAGAAAAAACCGGAACAAAAACAACATTTAAACCAGATCGCTCAATTTTTACAGATGAAACCCTTACTTATAGCTTCGATATTTTAGCTAATAGAATTCGAGAGGTTGCATTTTTAAATGCAGGTCTTCATTTTACGTTAACAGACGAAAGAACCGGCAAGACACAAGAGTTTCAATACGAAAAAGGAATTGTCGAATTTGTCCAGTATCTTAATAATTCCAAAAAGGCGATCAACCCAGATGTGATTTATTTTCGAGGAGAAAAAGAAGGTGTTGAAATTGAAGTCGCTCTTCAGTGGAATGAATCTTATTCAGAATCCATATATTCTTACTGCAACAATATCAATACTATCGAAGGCGGAACCCATCTTATTGGATTACGATCTGCTTTGACCAGAACGACAAATGCTTACGCGCAAGAAAAAAATCTACTTAAAAATTTAGAAACAAATCTTGATGGCGATGATATTCGCGAAGGTCTTGCTGGCGTGATTAGTGTTAAAGTTCGGGAACCGCAATTTGAAGGACAAACAAAAACAAAACTCGGGAACACAGAAGTTAAAGGTTATGTAGAGCAACTTGTTAATGACAAACTTTTAGATTGGCTAGAGAGAAACCCTCCACAGGCAAAAGTTATTATCAATAAGTGCATAGATGCAGCCAGAGCAAGAATTGCAGCGAGAAAAGCAAAAGATCTTGCTAGAAGAAAAACAGCTTTAGATAGTGGTGCGCTACCAGGAAAAATGGCCGACTGCCAAGAAAGAGACCCGGCTCTTTGTGAAATCTATTTGGT
>JBDHWX010000067.1:0-9412 GCA_039810365.1 Bdellovibrionales bacterium
ACATCTTTGTCTCTACCACTTTCCCGCAGCTTAGCATGGATGCACCATAATACGGGTTTTCAATTTTCTTTTCAAATTCAATAATGTCTCTAAACTGTTCTAAAAACCAACGATCTATTTGCGTTAAATCATGAATTTGATCAATCGTCTTTCCATCTCGCAAGGCTTGAGCAATATAATAAATTCTTTCGCTATTGGGATAGGCAATTTTTTCTTCTGAGAAGTTAACTTTCTTAAAGCCAATGCTTTTATTTTCCAAAGAGTGAAGGGCCTTTTGAAAGCTTTCTTTAAATGTCCTTCCTATTCCCATAACCTCACCAACACTTCTCATTTGTGTTGTCAGACTATCTTGTGTGCCTGGGAATTTTTCAAAAGCAAATCTCGGAATTTTGGTCACCACATAATCGAGGGCAGGTTCATAACAACACGGTGTTGATTGTGTAATATCATTACGAATTTCATCAAGAGTATAGCCAATCGCCAAAAGGGCTGCTATCTTGGCAATAGGAAAGCCTGTTGCCTTTGAGGCAAGCGCTGAGGAGCGACTCACACGCGGATTCATTTCGATAACAACACGCTCTTTTGTTATAGGATGAGTCGCAAACTGAACATTAGCGCCACCTGTTTCCACACCAATTTCATTGACAATTTTTTGTGCCTCATCTCGCATGTCTTGATATTCTCTATCCGTAAGAGTTTGTTGAGGCGCAACTGTAATACTATCGCCAGTATGGATCCCGCACGGATCAATATTTTCAATGGAACAAACAACAACAAAGGTCCCATTTTTATCTCTCATCACCTCTAGCTCAAACTCTTTCCATCCAAGAATACTTTGCTCAACCAAAACCTCTGAGGTTGGACTTTCGTGAAGAGCTATTTGCAACATAGAGCGATACTCCTCAAGAGAATAAGCAACCCCTCCACCAGATCCTCCGAGCGTATAATTTGGTCTTAGAATAATCGGAAACCCAATTTCTCCCGTGATGCCAATGCCTGTTTCAAAATCTTTAATTAAAAAACTTTTTGGTGCACGGGCTCCGACCTTCTTTAAAACTTCCTTAAATTTTTCCCGATCCTCTGCTCTTTCAATAATTTCACTACTTGTTCCCAACATCCGAACATTATGTTTTTTAAGAATTCCAAGTCTATCAAGCTCCAAAGAGACATTGAGGGCCGTTTGTCCCCCCAGAGTTGGTATGAGAGAATCTGGTTTTTCTTTTTCAATAATGCGTTCGATAAATTGTGGCTCTAATGGTTCAATATAAACTTTTGTTGCTATCCCCGGATCTGTCATAATGGTAGCAGGATTGGAATTCACAAGAATAACATCCAGCCCCTCTTTCATTAAAGCCTTACACGCTTGAGTACCCGAATAATCAAACTCACAGGCCTGGCCAATAATGATAGGACCACTTCCCAGAATGAGAACTTTTTTTATCTCTTGCGAGCGTGGCATATAGATCCTTTATTGATCAAATTTAAGCTTACACCCGTATTATAGATTCATTTGTATAAATCATCTTAGGCGTAATATGCTTATATTGATCTGTTTTATTTTTCATTCTTAAAAACTTTAAAAGCAGCTTCTCTTTTTCTTCTCTGTTTATTTTCTTATTTTTTTTAACCTCTTTAATCAAATAAGATCTTGCCTCTTCTGGATGAAAACAAAAACCCTTTGTAAAAATATAAGAATCTCCCTCCGGAATGATCCGCACCCCAAAAAGTTCTTTTTCATTAAAACCTGCTGTTATATTGGAGTTTTTTAGAACTAATTTTTTATTAGTAAAAAGATCACGGATATAAACATCATTATCTTTAAGTTTCAGGAATTCAAAAAGGCTATGGTTGGCTTCAAGTAAATTTTGAAATGTCTGTCGATCTTCGTCCCTCTTAGGAAAATTTTTATCCTGAAGTGCAAATTCAACGGGCGTAAGAGCAGGGCCAGAAAGCTTCCTCGTAAAAATATACCAGTCTAAAAATTGCGACATTCTCAAGTTAAACTGCAATGTATCATCATCAACATTCGGGATAGAACGCTCAAAAAATTCGACCTTGGCTCTTAAAACTTCATCCGCATAGTCTTCACTTGTGTAAAGAGTTAAAAGTCTTTCAAAAATTTCATCGTAATTCATTTTCTGCCCCTTCAACTACTGTTGTCCTATTAACGAATCTACAAAATATCGAAACAAATATTTCGCGTCGTGTGGCCCCGGGCTACTTTCCGGGTGAAACTGCACACTCAAAACATTCCATTTTTTAGAACGAATTCCCGCAACCGTATTATCGTATAAATTCATATGCGTAATTTCAATGTCTGTAGGAAGTGTCTTTGCATCCACTGCATAGCCATGGTTCTGACTTGTCATATAAATTTTATTTACTAACCTATCACGGACAGGATGATTTGCACCACGATGGCCAAATTGCAATCGATAAGTTGTTCCGCCCATGGCTCGCGCCAAGAGTTGATGTCCCATACAAATACCAAAAATTGGTTTTTTGCCGAGAAGCTCCGATATATTGGCTACCCCCTGCACATCGGCCGGATCGCCGGGCCCGTTTGACAGCAATATCCCCGTTGGTTGGTAGGCTAAAACTTCGCGCGCTTCAACACGCGATGGAAATACACATACTTCTTCTACCAACGATAGAGTTTCTCTTAGAATATTTTCTTTCACTCCATAGTCGATGAGAGCAATCTTAATCCCATTTTTTTTCTGCCCCTGTCGAATTTCTTTTTTCTTGATGCAAACTAAGTTTGGCCAATCGTTATCCATTTTCTTTTTTCCAGAAATAAGTTTTTGAGCCATTTCAATGGCGTCTCTTGAGGACTGCGCTGGTACCATAGCCCCCCATGGGGTACCCTGACGTAAAGCCATGGTAATAGCTCTCGTATCGACCTTATGAAGAATGGGTGTTTTATTTTTTTCTAGTGTTTGTATCCAGGATCTTTCTCTTTCAGAATTTTGAATTTCAAGTGCTACAAATCCTTGAATCTGAATTTTTTGAGATTCCCAAACTTTTTCATCTGCTCCGTAGTTGCCCTGTTGTGGAGCCGTACAAACCAATATTTGGGTAAAGTAAGACGGATCCGTTGCCATCTCTTCAAAACCCGAATGAGAAGTATTAAATACGACTTCTCCGGCCTTGGGATCTCCCGATAACCATTCTCCCTCAAAACAAAGATATCTTCCATTTTGTTCAAAAACTAAAAATCCTTTTTTCATAAAAGTCCTTTTTGTCTCAGGATCGCCTGCACCAGAGATCTTCTCACAAGACGTCCGTTTTGTACCTGATCATAAATTGCAACACGTTGATCACTTAAAACATCGGATGCTATTTCATAATCCCTGTTAAAAGGTCCTGGATGAAGAATAATGCCATCTTTTGCAAAATGCCGAAGATTTTTTGTCGTTAACCCATAATTTTGAATAAACAAATCCCTTATCTTCTCCATATGAAGATCTTTTTCATGCCTTTCAAATTGAGTGCGAAGAGCCATCACAACGCTTGCCCAATTCAATCCCTCTGCAAGAGTCGGAAAAATTTTAATATCGCATGATGACGGCAAAAATATATCGGGTGCACAAAACGCCACATCGATGTTGAGCAATCGCATCAGTTCAATATTGGACTTTACAACACGTGAATGACGGATATCTCCAACAAAAAGAACCCTTTCTCCAGCGAGAAGGTTCTTTTTGCGGCGTTTGAATAATGTATAACAATCTAAGAGAGCCTGAGTGGGGTGTCCACTGATCCCTTCACCCGCATTGATAATAGGAGTTGAGATTTGCTGAGTAAGTCCCTCTAAGGTTTCCTTTTCTTCTCCCTTACGAATCACAAAAAGATCATAACCCATAGCCTGAAGGTTCAGAAGTGTATCTAAAAGAGTTTCTCCTTTTGTAAAACTACTGAAATTTTTTTGAAGCAAAGAGACTCCGACACCACAATCTTTTAAGGCAAGTTCAAAGCTGAGCTGGGTACGCGTACTGGGTTCCAAAAAAATAAGGCACGCATGGACCATCCTCTTAAGAGGAGAAGGAATATCTTGATCATGACCCTGGATTCTTTGAAAGAAGGAATAGATGTCCTGAGCAGTTTTACCGCGAAAATCGATAAAATGATTATCTGAAAAAGACATTAAAACCGATGCTACCGAGATATAAAAAGTTTGTCAAAGATGCTTAAGAAAAAAACGTTCCCATCGAATTTTTCTTGTCTGAATATCGTAGGAAAGCCAAACAACAACAACCTTCCCCTCTATATTCTCTATGGGCACAATATCCTGATTCTGCGAGCTGTCACTGAGATTGGGATTATCGACAGTTAAGATAACTTCTTTTTCAGAAATACCACGAATTCTCTTAATAAATAGACTTCCTGGATCACGAGATGAAGAAAAAAGAACAATATCTCCAATTCTAGGTTTTTGAAGCCGACCAATCTTTGAGACAAATGGAATTCGGAGCCCATAGGGTAATTTCCATACAAAAACATAATCTCCTGCTAAAAGGGTTGGAGACATGGTGTCGCCTGATATTTTATAGGGAGTCACAACAAACCAACGTAAAGTCAGACCAATAAACAAAATAACAAAGAGTATTTCAACATAGCTACGGTAGTATTTTCGCGCTCGTACGGTTTGTTTTTTCATAAAATAATACCATTATTTTACGACGTGAAAAAAACGACTCCACCTAAGTTCTAACGGATTACATAAAAATGTTACAACAGGGAGCGTATTATCACATGAAAGCCAGACAAACATGGCTCGCCCAATAATATTTTCTTCGGGCACAAACCCCCAATAACGGCTGTCATAAGAATTGTCTCGATTATCTCCCATCACAAAAAGATTTCCTTCTGGAATCGTGATTGGCCCCACATCTTTATGAAGAAATCCTCGACGCAATAGCGTATCATGGGGATGATCTTTGAGTAACTCATAGAAATGAACATAGTCTTCTTTTCCTCCGGGCAATTCCATGGAATAACTCATGACCTGCTCTTCACTCTCTGTTGGTGCTCTTTTTTCTATTTTTTGTTTATTGACGTAAAGATTTCCGTCACGATATTCAACTTCATCACCAGGTATGCCTATGATTCGTTTGATATAAAAGATCCCTTCATCCTGAGGAAAACGAAAAACTAAAACCTCACCTCGCTCTGGTTTATGAAAGCGTACCATCCAACTTTTACTAAAAGGAATCCGAAGACCATAGATAAATTTATTTACAAAAATATGATCGTGTACAAGAAGCGTTGGAAGCATAGAGCCCGATGGAATAACATAGGCCTCTAAAAGCCCCCAACGAATAAATAAGGCCACTCCAATTGCTAGGGCTAAAGAGCCAATGCCATCAGAGAAAGTTCCTTTTTTACTTTTAGATGAGTTTTCTGTTACATTTTTTTTAGTCAGAAAGTTTGAAAAGATATCTTTAATTTTATCCATGAGTACAGTGTAGCGATCATCTGATAACGGGGGCAAGGAAATTATTAATCTTCAACTTTGAGAATGGCTAAAAAAGCCTCTTGAGGAACATCCACCGTTCCTATTTGTTTCATGCGCTTTTTACCCTCTTTTTGCTTCTCTAAAAGCTTTCTCTTACGACTAATATCACCACCATAACACTTGGCTGTAACATCTTTTCTCATGGCACTTATGGTTTCTCGGGCAATAATCTTAGAACCAATGGCAGCCTGAATAGCAACTTGGAATTGTTGCTTTGGAATAACTTCCTTCATTTTAGAGGCCAATTCACGCCCCCTATGTTGAGCCTTAGATCGATGCACAATCAGGGACAACGCATCGACAGCATCCCCATTTATTAGGATATCCAGTTTAACAAGATCAGATTCCTCATAACCAACAAGCTCGTAATCCATAGAAGCATATCCTTTAGAAATAGATTTTAACTTATCATAAAAATCCATGACCATTTCGTTTAATGGTAACCGATATTCAATGATCACCTTGCTCTGATTAACAAATTCCATTTTGACCTGTATTCCGCGCTTATCTTCACAAAGTTTTAAAATTCCACCAACATAATCTTTCGGTGTATGAATCGTAGCCTTAATAAAAGGTTCAAACATTTTTTCAATTTTTGAGGCATCCGGAAGAGCCGCCGGGTTTTCTATCCTTTTTTCTTCTCCACTTGTTGTAATCAAATTATAAACAACACTTGGAGCTGTGGTGATGAGATCAAGATCAAATTCTCTTTCTAAACGCTCTTGAACAATTTCCATATGAAGAAGCCCAAGAAAGCCACAGCGAAACCCTAAACCTAGGGCTGCTGAGGTTTCGGGTTCAAAAGACAAAGAAGAGTCGTTTAAACAAAGTTTTTCCAGAGAGTCTCGAAGTTTATCATAGTCCGTTGAATCCACAGGAAAAATTCCAGAAAAAACCATGGGTTTAATAATTTTAAAACCAGAAAGAGGTTCTGTTGCAGACTTCTTAGCATGCGTAACAGTATCTCCAACTCGCACATCTCGAATGTCTTTGATTCCACAAACCACAAAGCCCACTTGCCCCATGGTGAGCTTGTCTTGCTCATTTCCAAACGGCATAAAAGCCCCAAGCTTTAAGACTTCATACTCGCGATTGGTTGCCATAAACTTGATTTTGTCACCCTTTTGAATTTCGCCATCTTTGATACGGCAAAGAATAATGACCCCCTGATAAGAATCAAACCATGAGTCGAAAATAAGGGCACGTAACAAACCTTGCCCCTCACCTTTTGGTGGGGGAACTCTTTTGACAACGGCTTCTAAGATATCTTGAATCCCAATGTTCTCTTTTGCGGAAGCATGAATGGCATCACTGGTATCCAAGCCAATGGCATCTTCAATTTGTTGGCAAACACCTTCGGGATCTGCAGATGGCAAATCAATTTTATTGAGAACAGGAATGATTTCCAAATTATTATCAATGGCAAGATAAACGTTTGCAAGCGTTTGAGCCTCAACACCTTGGGCCGCATCCACAACAAGAATTGCCCCTTCGCAGGCCGCTAAAGATCTTGAAACCTCATAGTTAAAATCAACATGTCCGGGAGTATCAATAAGGTTGAGCTCATAGGTCTTTCCATCAAGAGCTTTGTAGTTAAGACGTACTGTTTGAGCCTTAATCGTGATACCACGCTCACGCTCTAAATCCATATTATCAAGAAACTGATGCTTCATTTCGCGTTCTGAAACCGTCTTTGTAAACCGCAAAAGTGCATCCGCCAAAGTTGATTTACCGTGATCAATATGTGCAATAATAGAAAAGTTTCGGATGTGTTTTGAATCCATTTTTATTTTAAGGTCTCACACATATCTTTAAAGGCATCGACCTTATCAAGCTTTTCCCAGGTAAAAGAGTCCTCGTTTCTACCAAAATGACCGTAAGATGCTGTCTTTTGATAGCGTGGCTTTAAGAGATCAAGATTTTTTGTGATGTGTGCAGGTCTTAAATCCCATAGCTTATTAACGGCTTTCACGAGAGTCTCGTTGCTCACTTTTGCTGTTCCATAGTCCTCAATCATAACCGAAAGTGGGTGGGCAACACCAATGGCATAAGAAAGTTGAATTAAACATTTCTCGGCCATCCCTGATGCAACAACTGTTTTGGCTAACTGTCTTGCTGCATAGGCTGCTGAACGATCAACCTTTGAAGGATCTTTTCCAGAAAAAGCTCCCCCGCCATGAGCACCATGGCCACCATAAGTATCTACAATAATTTTACGACCCGTAAGTCCACAATCGCCATGAGGGCCACCAATCACAAACCGGCCTGTTGGATTAATATATATTTTTGTTTTGCTATCTATCCAATTTGACGGAACTGTTTTTTTGATCACTTCTTCTACAACAAACTCACGAAGCGCATCCAAAGAAACATCTTCTGTGTGTTGAGTGGAAATAACAATGGCGTCCATTCTCTTTGCAACACCGTTGACATACTCAACTGTCACTTGGCTTTTGGAATCAGGCCGAAGAAAAGAAACCTTTTTTGCTTTTCGAACCTCTGCTAATTTTTTTACAAGCTTGTGTGCATAACTAATCGTAAGTGGCATGAGCTCTGGGGTTTCGTTGATAGCATATCCAAACATAATACCCTGATCACCAGCCCCTTGGTCTTCATTTTTACGATCCACTCCTTGAGCAATGTCAGGACTTTGTTTTCCAATAAAATTAAAGAACTCACATGAGTGACCATCAAAGCCTAGGTCAGGAGAATCATATCCGATATCAACAATAGTTTTTCGAACAACTTTTTCAAAATCAACATTGGCTGTCGTTGACATTTCACCTGCCACGACAGCTCGGTTCGTACTCACAAGGGTCTCACAAGCAACACGCGCTTTAGGATCTTGAGCCAACACGCTATCTAAAATGGCATCACTTATCTGGTCTGCGACCTTATCGGGATGGCCTTCAGATACAGACTCGCTTGTAAAAAAATAATTTTTCATAAAAGTCCCTCTTAAAAATTCTTGCTGATGTTGTAATAAGTTAGCCTTGATTTGTATGCAAAAAACACTTTGCGTCATGTGTGACCGCAAAAATAAAAAACCCAGGTTTTGCTCCTGGGTTTTGGTTACTCTAAATGAGTAATTCTTATAGACTTAGCCGCTTTTTCTTCTCTCTATAAGTCGTCGATATTCATCGAGATAAACAACATTATTAAGCTCTTTAGCAAATCGTTTATTCTTATAACTCTTCATTTTATTTTTCTTTTTATTTAATTGTCTGCCAACCCTATCGATTGCTTCTTCAATTGCCACATAAAAATTTTCATCAACAGCTTCTGATTTGAAATAAACGTTTTTCCCAGACAAAGTCACAGAAACACAATGGTTATACTTTTCTTGAGAAAACGTAAAATGTCCTCGAAGTGGGTGGGGCGTTAGCTTCATCAATTTATTCATTAACTCGTGGACATGCTCTTCAACGTGTTCTGAGCGCTTCATTTTGATGTAAGTGAATTCGCACTTCATGTTCTTTCCCTTTCTATTGTTCTTGTTGTCATAACTTATCGGTGTCTTTGACCTAGACCTTAGCCAAGTATTAAAATTCTCATTTTGATACTGGTCTTAAAATAGTCTTTGCGTTATAAACCTTGGTTTTCATTCTAAATTGAAACGAGTCGACAATGCTGCCTCTTGATTTTAAAAAATTAATCGCAACACGTTTTTTATTTGTCTTTGCCGTTGAAATGCAATCTGTGATCATCGGGTGGCGAATCTATGAACTCCTCAATGACCCCCTCTCTTTGGGGCTTGTTGGTCTTACCGAAGCCATTCCTGCATTGAGCTTAGCACTTTTTGCCGGTTATATTGTAGACCGAAGTCGTCCATTAAGGGTTTATAGCATTGTCTTATATCTCAGCCTCTTATCTGCTTTTACTGTTTGGATTCCT
>JBDHWX010000068.1:0-9361 GCA_039810365.1 Bdellovibrionales bacterium
AAGAACTCTTCCCTCCGAGTCTGTTTTTCGCCAAATTTCGTCTGGTTCTTGGATTGTCTCTTCTCTGTATTTGATAAAACTATCAAACTCATCTTCTGGAACATCTGCAGGACCACGCAGCTTTAACATCGCTCGATAAAGTCCAACAGCCAATTCATCGCCCTCGGTCAACGCATCAACAGGTTCTTCATCAGAAGATACTTGTCGATTTAAGCGGTCATATATTTTTTCTCCGCGTTGAAATTTTCTTACAACGTTTAAATCCTGAGTTGCAAAATGCATAAAGACAAATCGCGGCAGATTCTCTACAAAATATGTTAAGGCAAGATAGTAAAAATTATTTTGGCCATCTTCTGATTCAAAATGTCCAATAAATGTTGCAAGGGGTATATCCTGAAAGACATCAAGGCTTAGCCATACTTCGTCTGGATCCTGCAATAATTCAGAAAGACTTTCTTCATAACTTTGAGAATCATCAAAAGACGTGTCTCCCTCTCTACGAACCTCATTATATTCTTTCTCAAGCGCATTTATTTGGTTTTGAAAGTGATCGACAACTTCTTTTTCAGAGTCAAAAACAAGACCTCGACTTTCATCTATAATAATCGTTGAACCCTTTGTCGATTTTTTGTTTTTATTATTCTTTTGTTTCTTTGTTTCTTTAGAAGACATAATTTATTTGTACACTCTATATCTTTAATAATGTTGAAGTTTCAACTCCAACTAACAGTATAGACATCATCGATATTGCATACAAATTTAAAAAATAATTATTTAGAAGCTGCTCATTCCTTCGTCGTGACTTTGCATGTCAAATGGAAGTAAATTTTGTTGCATCACAAGTTCTAAAATTGTGATGATGTAATGACGTGGGACTTAAAAAAGTGGGGGTGGACATGGCTTTGCAAGGACGCAATGTCATACAAATATCAGCTGATAAGTTACAAGAGATTGAATACCTCTTGTCGCAGTCCGTTCAAGGACTGCATCTACTGTTTAATAACAATGTCGTAGCAAAAATTCTCAAAACTCCAACGGAGGATATTGATTTTTTTAGCTTCGAAAATATCAAGACCGTGCAGGATCTTTTGAGTGATTTTATCTCTCAGAAGACTCTTCAAGAAAAGGAGAATTTTTTAAAAAATCTCGGTGATACAGAGTATGAACTCCTGGTTCGTACTTATTTTAATATCGTCGACAATGCTGTTTTAGAATCAACAGATTTAAAACACTAAGTTTTTTAAATTTTCTTCCGAAAAAAGGGCATGCTAAAGATTTTGGCGGCCCTTTTTCTTTTTATGCCTTTTCAATTTGCCATGGCTGAATATCGTGTTTTTGAACTTGTCATTGGAAATCCCCAGACAAAAGAACAGCGTATTGTCCGCAGCACTCTAGACCCATTTCAATATCCTGGCTATTACGCTGTCAAAAATAATGAAAGCGTTTTGTATCAATCAACCTGGATGTGTTGGGGCGACACAAGCCAGCTTCAGCCTCTGTGCGAGAATCCAAATCCTTCTTCTAAAAGTCTAGATTCCAAATAATTTTTTACAGGTATTATCTTCTCCTCTGATAAAATAAAGTCATGAGTTCCATTGATGGTGCAGATAAGTCAAAAACCAATGCCGCTCTTTCGCAAAAATACGCCCAACAGCGAGAAGAGATTGTCAAAACTGAAGAAGAGAGAATCCGAACCTTACGAGAAAATTATCAAAAAAA
Source organism: Bdellovibrionales bacterium (assembly GCA_039810365.1). Taxonomy (GTDB): domain Bacteria; phylum Bdellovibrionota; class Bdellovibrionia; order Bdellovibrionales; family JAEYZS01; genus JAEYZS01. The sequence continues at coordinate 1,720 of JBDHWX010000068.1, forward strand.
GGCACAAGAAGAACGCGATCACGGTCAAGCTTACGTTAATCATATCAAAGAAACAAATGACCAGCGCGCAAACGAGCTCAAGAGACAAGGGTACGAAAGAGATCAAGACCTCAAAAAAACATTAGATCTTAAAAATAAAAGTATCCAAAATGTTCAAAATGAAGAATACAAAAATACAAAAGATATAAAAGAACAATATCAAAAGATTCTTGCTCAGGAGGCCAACAATTATTCTGAGCAAAGCAAATCATATCGCGAGCAGCAGCAAAATAATACATTAAAAGCACAGGAACAAGCCGAATCCAATCTTCGCAATCTTAATAAAAAAAATAGAGAAACTTATGAGAAAACTGCAACTGAAGGTCATGAAAGAATTAAAGAAGTTCAAAGTGACAATAGAACCCAAATTAAAAATTTACAAGAACAGCATCAAAAACAAATCGAAGAACAAAACCAATCCTTTGCAAAAAGAATTGCTAAAGAACAAGACGATGGTGTTAAAAATTTAAAAGGACTCCAAGAAAAAAATCAAGTCACAATTAGGAATGAGCAGACAACACACAACCAACAACTCAAACAATCAGAAGAAAGTTATAACATTAGGCAAAAAGATATCGCAGCCAAAGGCGATAAAAAAATTCAAGAAACTCAAAAAGAAGATGATAAGACTCTTGCACAAATGAAAAATCAGTATGAACAAAAATCTGATACGGCAAAGAAAGATTATGATAAACGCCTCGGCGATATCCACCGCCGTGGGAACAAGGCCTTAACAGAAGAAAACGAACGCTACGAACAAAAAGAGCTCAAACAAAAGCAAATTCATAATGAAGAGATCAAGAAACAATCCGCAGAACAACAGCTTCGAGAAGAAGAACTTAAAAAAAATCATGAGCAGAAAAAAGCACGAAATCAAGAACTCTACGATAAAGATCTCAAACTTCAGCATGAAAAGTTTCAGACCAAGTATCGACACAATGATACCGAATTCTCTTCGACTCTCAATCAACAACATGAGATGTTTTTAAAAGAAATAGACGCCGCAAAAGAAAAGAACATGAGACAACTCAGTCGATACGAAGAACGAAAGCAAGATCCTTTTTATTCCATTGCAAGGCTCGACACCAACTTCTTTGACAACGAGGATTCTTATATTATCGAAGCCAAGGTCCCTCCCCATGAGGTCAAGAACTTTGACGTTCATGTACAAAAAGATAGAATTTCTGTTTCAGGAAAGCGTTCGTGGAAAGATGAAAAAGAATTACCCAATGGCGGAAAGTTTTCAACCAACCGATATGAGACCGTAAGAGAAGATGTACCCATCTCAAAAGCGATTAAAGAAAAACAGATTGTTAGGACTTATCACGACGGAATACTGAGAGTTGTCGTTCCAAAAGCCTAGAAATTAAATACCTTTACGCATGATTTGAGAGAGTTCTCCCATCATGAATTCGACTCGTGAACTCATATCAGATAATTCTTGAATATTATTTTTAAGTTTAAAAATAATTTCTTGTGATTCCACATCAAGATGCGCTCTTTCTTCTCCACTTTGTGAAGCAATGACTGGTGAAAAAGCAAGATGTTGCAATCTCATAAATAAGCTTTTGGCTTTTAATATTTCTTGGGCATTAATTTTAGACATACTTTTTCCTCTTAATATTTTGAGGTGCTTACCCTTGAGTTGCCGAACTTGAGCTGGAATGAAGTTTTTCAAATGATGACCTCGACCTATGTTTAGTTTAACTTAATTCTTTTTTAAAACAAGCTCCTTTAATTGTATTCACACTTAATAGATTCCATATCAACATCATAAGGCGTATAGCGAGAGGTATTGAGTGCTAGCGTTGGGTTCATCACACTGATAACCCCTTGAATATGTTGGAGTCCCAAGAGATGTCCCATCTCATGCACCATAAGGCTTGTAAAATCAATTTTTTGGGGTGTTAAATCTAAAAACGGAGAAAACTGATGGTCTTTTGCATTTACCAAAATATCAGCCTCATTAATGATATCTCCACGCCAATGAATTGTGGTACGGGCTTGTTCATCTGCTTTATTAGGATCCCATGTGGTTTGCCAATAAATAGCATTCACACCATCTAAGCCCGGTGTTGAAGGCACACTATCTGACTCTGATATAAATATGGCCTCTTGACCAATTTTATAATTCCACTGCGAGGCCGCAATACGAATGGACTCTCTTAATTCCTGAGGAACACCTTCTGAAATATAAAGCTTTACCGGCAGTTTTGTTTTCCACGAAACTCTTTGAATTTGTGAACTCATCACAAAATTACAGTCCTTTTCTGGTGCAAGCTTAGGTTGACAGGCCATAAAGCTAAAGGCACTCATCATTAAGACAATAAAAAACCATAGAAAACGCTTCTTCCAAATCATACAAAGAGTTCTTATTTCAAGTTTTGGCCCAAATCAAAAAGGGGCTGTTTTCGTAACCACATGAAATAACACGTGTTTTTTGAGTAAATAGGGGATTATATTCTCGACACCTTAATAACAATTTTTGGCAGAGACCAAAAAGAAAGAAAATAATGCTCTAACTATATAGAATTACTTTGTTTTTTTATTTGCTAAATATCAAAACAACATAAAGACAAGAATCGTCATAGAACTATTTTAAGTTACCCTCCAATGCCGCATCTTGGCATCTCAATGGGTAACATCTGTAAATTTAGTAATTTTTAGATTTAGCATTAAAATTACTTATGCTTCATGGCATTATAATGCTACGAATATATGAAATGATTTTATTAACACAATAAGTTTTAACGTTGGTAGTGACATTTAAGGTCCTGATATTTCAAATATATTCATACCTAAAAATTTTTGGTATCAATATGTCACTTGTTTTATTTTGATTTGAGCTCCTAATGCAAAATAAGCATATCTTATTGATGCTGGACTTTTGGCATATCACTTGCTCTACTTATTATTGTCAATCGCTCGCTCCTTCCACGATCGTGGAGACCAAATGGGAGCGACACAAAAGTCAAAAAAGTTCTAGCTTGGGGGCGGCGAGGGTAAAACCTCCCACCCACACCTTTTATTATGCCTTTTGGAAACTAGACTATGGGGCCCTTATCTCTGTCTCATTATGTGTCGATAGAAAGCTAATGTCTTGGAATCGTTGGGTGAATAAAAACTTTTTTTCTATTTGGGTCGCAGCACTTCTTTTATTTGTGCTTACCCTAACATCTTCTATTTTTTATTTTACAAATTTTTATATCTTCCCAGCTCAGCAAGAAACCGAGGCCTCACAACTTTGTTTAAACCAACTCGAATCCTCAGCATACCAAATTAAACAAATGGTTTTAGAAAATATCAATGACTCAAAGCTCTGGGTCGAAAGCAAAAGAAACTCCCTATTTGATTCCCGTTGGCTTGGAATTTCATATTATGAATATTCTGGTAGCGAGTGGATTTTAAAGGATTCCAAACTGAACCCAACTGTTAGCCAACTTTATAAAATTACTTTTAGTGACTTTGTTAAAAAAGAGCAGTCCCTTGTTTTTCCACATCCATTATCTGAGCAGATTCAACTTCAAGAAGCGTTTATCCAAAATATTCCTATCATCACAATTGACGCCCCCAACTCCAACATAACGACAGCAAAAAAGCATCTCGTCAGAATTAGTTTGTTTTCTGATACTCTTGCTACCGCGCTTAATACAAACGAAAGGTGCCTCCTCTCACTCTTTGATACCCGCGGAAACTCGCTTATTCAAAAACAAGACTATCAAGATGGCTTCTTTCTCAGCGAACTTCAAAGCTCTTACGAAAGCAAATCATTTGCCGAAATTATATCTATTTCTAACGGTGGACACTCGCTCTTTGCTAAAAAAATTTTTAAAAATTTGTATATTCTTTCAGAGGTCAATTCTTCAAAAATATTTGCAGGCTGGATTCATGTTGAAATTCTACTGGTTTCTTTTCTATTAAGCTTTTTGGCAACCCTTATTCTCGCCCAAGTTCCTCAAAGTATTTTTCATGAACGGATTCGTTACATCATAGAACGTCTTCGACATCTTTCCTCAAATCAACCAGCACCTTTTCTTAAAACCCATGGTCCAGACGAACTGACCCCCATAGAAGAAGAAGTCTCTCTTCTCTCAGAAGAAAAAAGACGACACAAAAAATAATTATTTTATACTGACAAACTTGAGATCTGAATCAGCCAGGATATTTTTATTTTTATCTAATGCATAGATCTTAAAGGCATAGGTCCCTTCAGATAATCCTTGGTACTTTAATTGCTCACGTTTGATTTCAAATTGTTTTTTTGATCTACTATTTTTATTAAAAAATTCATTCAAATCTGTCTTAGATCCTATTCTTAAGGCTTCTACTCGATATGTATTGGTACCCACAGGTCCCTTTTCCCATTCTAAAAAACCATCATGGTCCTCTTTTTTGTAACCGAGCTTTTTCGTTCGAATAACAAAAAACTCAGCTGCTTCAGACTGCACCTGTGGATTTTCTTTTTCTAAAACCTTCCAACTATAAGCTCCCGTTGGTAAATCCGTTATTTTAATCGAAGTTCCCTGTACTTGATACTCGTATTTGTTTTTCTTGTTTTTTGATTCGATTTCTACACTATAATCACGCGTATCACGTTGCCCATGCCATTGAAAATGAACATCTGAACCCGTAAGAGATACTGTCGTTAGCAGTGTTCCCTTTTGAGGAAAAACAAGCTGTAAATCTTTAGAGTTATCAGACTCTAAAACTTGTATTTTTCTCGTAACACCCGTGATGATATCCGATGAACCAAAGGGAAAACCACTCACACGCCAATAATACTCTCCGGACTTCTTAAATTCATATATATAAAAATTATTTCCCATAGCCGATTCATGAGCAAGAATACGTCCAAACTTTTTTTCATCTGATATCTCAATAAATGTTTTTTCTAGTTGGGACGGATTGTCCCACTGGAACTGAACCTTTGCGGCACCATTCTTCAAAATAACTTTGCCATCCGCAAGCGGCATCACGGGCTGAATGCGAATGCGTGGTTCAATAAAAAATCTTTTTGTGTGAGAATAAAACGCTGGCTCTTTATTGGCTTTATCATAGGCCGCCAAGCGCCAATAATAACTTCCTTGAGGTAGGGCAATTGAAAACTCATTGTTTTTAACAACAAGTGGTTTTGAAAAATAAGGTTTCATGTCAAAAATACTCCCACCAATGAGGAGCTGTACAAAATATTCTTTTTGTAAAGGGGCATAGGCAAAACGAACGTTATATGTCTCACCATTTAAACTATAATGATCATAATTAAGGGGGGTGCTCATCTGAAATGGGGATTCCTCCACAGAATAATCACGAGTATTTTTAAAAAATATCATCTGTCCTTTTTCAAAAGTATTCGCATGATCGCCAAGGACCATCGTTGCCTTACCATAATCAACAGAAATGGCCACTTGTGATTTTGCATTTCCAAAAATGTAAAGATCTGTATTGTTAAGCCGAAACAACCTTTTTCCGATTCTGACAATCAAATTCTCCTTAGGAGAAGACGCCTGATAATTAATAAAGAGTTCTCCATTAATAAAATCAATCGAAGTTTCTTGCGCATTTTTGTACAATACGATTTCTGTTCTCTCTGAGATTTCTACTTTTCCTGCTGCACCCAAAAAAGAAAGAATTGCTTGGGTTTGATCTCCCGTTTGCACCTGCGTATTCGTGTCCAAGACTTCTTCACCACTCAGATATAACCACTTTTGGGCATTTCTTTTTTTGTAAAAACCATTTCCCGTAACCTTATAGGTTTTCATGACTGGAGTTTGCAAAAGGATCAGTGGTTTTTCTTGAACATATTTTTTTATAATAAAAAGATTCAAAAAAATAAGAAGAACAATGGCACCAGAAAAAAACTTCCAGTTTTTCCTAATCCAAAGGAGAATTTTATTTATTTTGTTTTGCTGCACATCCATGTGAGTCGCCCCAAATTAGTTAAGAGAGTTTTTATAAGACTTGTCTCGAATCTCTTGTAACTCCTCAACAGTTAAATTGTACTTTTTTCCGCAAAAATCGCAACTCACTTCATGAGTCTTGGCATCTTGAAGCAAGCTATCAAGCTCCTCATGCCCCAAAAGGAAAAGAGCATTTTGAACCCTCTCTTTTGAGCATCGACATTCGTACCGAATTTGCGCTTTGTGTTCGATTTTGAGCATATTAAAATCAGCCAAATACTGATTGGCAAGATCTTGCGGAGAAGCCCCTTGTGAAATCAATTGATCCAAGGACTTTGCACTTTTCATTCTCGTTTCAATTTTTTGGATCACATCTTCATGCGCCCCTGGCATGAGTTCAATTAAAATCCCCCCTGCTGTTTTAACTGTACCATCAGCTTTAAGTTCAACCGAAAGAGCAATGAGAGATGGAATTTGATGACTTTGATAAAGGTAATAGGCAATATCATCCCCCACCTGTCCCGTGCGAATTTCCACAGCTCCTTTGTGTATGTTGTGAAAATGAACAGCCCCTCGAACGACTTCAAATAATCCGATACCAATAGCAGAACCCAAATCTGGCTTACCATCTCGCAGGGGTAATTGAATTTTGGGCTCCGGCGTATAGGCCCTGGTTGCCCCGCTATGATCACCTTCGGCAAAAACAAGCTTTAAAGGGCCATTACCACGGAAATAGATCCCAACATTTTCATCCTGCTTAAGGTGGGCTGCCATGAGAAGGGCTCCCATCATGGACCTACCCAGCATGATTGTTGCGATATCATAGGTACCTAGCGTTTTGCGCATACTCTCGACAACATCTGTTGCAATCACAACAGAGGCCCGAACCAATCCCTGGTCATCTAAAAATTTTTCGATAATATCTTTTTGCATAAAACACAATTATGACCTGATTTCCAACTGATAGCAAAGGTTTTGTGTTCTCAAGTCTTTGAAATTATTTGATTTTTAGATTTAATTATTATATCTATCGTTTGAAAAATACTTTTTGTCGATACGTCCTCGTAGCTCAGTTGGATAGAGCAACAGTTTCCTAAACTGTGGGTCGGTGGTTCAATTCCTCCCGAGGACGCCAACACTCAAAGGGGTCCATACCGGACACATAGGTTACAGATTATACCGAAGATCTACGACGTCTGTAAATTTCAACTCCCGCACCCTTTGCCTCGTTAAAAATATGGGGCTTCATAAGAGAAACACGACAGGCTTCAACGCGCGGATTTTCAAAGCAAAGAGCAATGACTTCTTCAACTAAGGTTTCAAGAAGAGGTGTATGGGGTTTTTGTGGCCATTTTTTAACAGCATTACGAACAACATCATAATCAACAATATTGGATTTATCGTGCTGAATACCCTTATCTAACTTTGCAAACATCTCAACATTTAAAACAAGAGCTGTTGGTCTTTCTGGGTGTTGCTCCCATTTATGGAGGCCAATTTGCGCCTCCACTTGAATGTCTTTTAGAATAATTCGAATGTAGTCTTCTTGACTCCAAAAATCCATGGTCTCTTATAACCAGACTTCTTCGTTACTGCAATCCCATATTTGCAGTGGACCAACTCTCTGCATATTTTTGAATCACTTGCAGATAGTAATTCTGAAGCGAAACTTCTCGATTATAGTCCTCAACATTTTGCTTGTTATC
>JBDHWX010000069.1:0-9352 GCA_039810365.1 Bdellovibrionales bacterium
GAGGATCCTTTTGCGTTTCAAAAAGTGTAAAGCATGTCTCCGGTACAAAGTGTAAAGCATGTCTCCGGAATGGACCGGACCCCTTCATGTGCGAAATTTGGAGGTGGTGGCCGGAATTGAACCGACGTCTACGCTTTTGCAGAGCGCTGCCTAACCACTTGGCTACACCACCGTGATAAGGCTAAGAGATTGAAATATTTTGATAAAGAAGTCAATAATCACTTCCTAAAGGCTTGCATGACCCACCGCTAAATATTGGAAATTTCTAACAAATACCTTGGCCGATTGTCAATTAATGCGCCCTCATCTTCAAATTAAGGCAGGAAAAGTTTTTCTGTGTTTCATATTAAGATTTTTAGGAGTTATCCCGATAGACAATATATGAGAAAATCATACCTTTACGCATTTGTAGCACTTCTACTATCTTCCTTAATTTTTACTTTTCAGAACTGCTCGAAAGTAGACTTTAATAAGCTGCCTCTCGAAGGAGTGTGGTCCATCCCTCGTATGATATTTGTTAAAAATGAAGGCATCACAATTCAAAATAAAACTTTGGATTGGAATCAAAATGGAGCAGTAGATGTTATCTTTACTTATAAGAAAAAAAATAGATACGACCGTAGCGATCTTTCTCCTAAGTTGTGCCTTGATGTGGATAAAAATAACTTTACCAATTGTCATCGATTAAAAAATGAAATTGAAGGTGGAGATGGTAGTGAAGTTATTGGTGGAGAAGAAAATGATACTGTATGGCTTGCCGATATCGATCGAGATGGAAAAACCGACATCGTTTTATTTAATGTTGGTCGCAGTTATATACTTTTAAATCGCGGTATGAGTAATGGGAAGCCTCAATATGAGCGTCATGTCTTTTATGATGGACCTGATCGTCTCGTAGGCACGGTGGCAGATCTTAATCACAATAATAAAATCGATTTAGCTTATGTATACATGTTTGAAAATAGAAGTACACCCATCACGTCTCACCTTAAGGTGATTTATGATGTTTTAAGTAATGGCCAAATAGGTTCTATAAAAGAATATAGTCTACCCAATGCCTCCGTTATGGAAACAAATCCTGCAAGCGCTCCACATACCATCCACACGGTAGAATTATCAGAAGTGAGTGTGGGAGGGGGAGCAAAAGCACTTTTTATTAAAAATCAACGATTTGAGAACCATTATCTTTTACGCTTTAAGGCAAATCAGTCTCTTGAGAAGCTCAATAGGATAAGTAAAACCGACAATAACAAATATCTAGATGGATATTTATCCAAGGCTGACTTTAATGGTGATGGTATGGATGATATTCTTATACCCTCCCACAATTTAACAGGTCCAAGTCTACTTTTATCTTCCAATGGAATCTATCATGAACAGCTACTCGATCTTGGCTTAAATGGAAATACCTATGCAGTCGTTGTAAAAGATGTCGACCGTGATGGACATCTTGATATTGTGAGTGGTGTTTATAATTCTCAGAACTCTAATCTTGGTATTTTTATCAATTGGGGTCTTGGTGACATGCAGTTCGCAGAACCTGAGTTGCTTATGGAAACTCTTCCTGCGACATTTGTTGAATTTTATACTCCTATTAACATTTGGGATATGGATTCTAACGGAATGCTGGACTTATTAGTTGGTACAACAGATCAAGATATAAAACTACTTTTACCTAGAGTTCTTCGGTATCAAGACTAGGTCGGCGATCCCTACTTTTTTAAACTTTAACTAGTTGTGAGGTTATGTGTAATAAGAAAAGGTAGTGTCAAATTGATTGTGTAAATTCCTTAGGGCTTTTGAACCAGGGAATTTGTTTTTTAAAATCATGGTTTATGACTATCTTTTTCCAATAGCTTTCGGTGCAGGGCTTTCACCAAAAAAGCCAGCTAGTGCGATGACCGTTACAACATATGGTAAAATCTGAATAAATTGCACAGGGATAAGAGGAAAAACTCCCTGTAAGCGGATCTGTAGGGCATCAACGGCTGCAAATAAAATACAGGCAAAAACAGCAGGTAAGGGTTTCCATTTTCCAAAAATAAGGGCAGCCAAAGCCACAAAACCACGTCCCGCTGTCATAATGGGAGAATAAGAACTTGCCAAAAATAAAGAAAGGCTTGCACCCCCAAGGCCACAAAAAAAGCCACAAGCAGTTAAAGCATACCAACGAACACGTGTTACCGAAATCCCAGAAGCTGTTAAGATTTGTGGATCTTCGCCTGCAAAACGTATGATCAAGCCTGATCTTGTTTTAAAGAACCAATACTGAACCAATATCACAAAGAAAATAGCAAGAAAAAGAGGAGCAGTGTGGAATCTTGCAACGGTGTCAAGATTAGGAGTTGAACCTGTTGAAGAAAAAATAACTTTTGTAATAAGGGGGGCAATTCCCACTGCAAAAATATTGATCGCAGTTCCTGTAATAATTTGATCGGCTTTTAATTGAATCACAAAATAAGCATAAATCCAGGCAAGTAAAATGGATGCCGTGCAAGAAGCCAAAAGCCCAAGCCATGCGCTATGAGTTTCATAGGCGATAATGGCTCCCCAAAGAGCTCCCATCAGCATAAACCCCTCCAGCGCAATTTGAATCACACCTGATCTTTCACTCACAAGCCCCCCAAGGCTTGCAAAAACAAGTGGAGTTGCACTTTTTAGAGTTCCTAAAACAAAGACTAAAATCACGATTTGCGTTTCATCCACTTTTTAATCCTTTCAAGATCAGAAAAATAAAAAACTGTAATTGATAAAATGAGAATGGCTTGAATCACCTTTCCAAAATCTCTTGTGATAAATTCGGTTTCGATATCAAGATCGCTTGCTCCCTTTTGAAGAACTCCAAAAAGAAGACCAGAAAAAATAATGCCCAGCGGATTATTTCTAGCAAGGAGAGCTACAGCGATTCCCACAAAACCATAATCCACAGAAAAGCCAATGCGAAATCTGTGGGCAGATCCCAAAACTTCGTTAAGAGCAACAAGGCTTGCCAGCATGCCAGAAATTGTCATGGCCAGCATTCTAAATTTTTTAGATTCAATTCCACTCATATGAGCCGCCTCTTCGTTAGCACCAGAAGCTTTAAGTTCAAAACCAAAAACAGTTTTATCTAAGACAAAATGGATAAGAAGTGCTACTAGAATTGCAATAATAAAAGAAAAATTAGCAGGAGAATCTGTAAAAAGATTTTGTATAAAATCATGGGAAAGAAGATGGTAGTTTTGTCCTACAGGAGCAGACTCCGGATTTTGTGTATTGGGATTTTTAATCAGATTTAAAACGACATAGTTTGCAAGGCCCGCGGCAATAAAGTTGAGCATCATGGTCACAATGACTTCGTGACTTTTTCTGTAGGCCCTTAGCCAACCAGGAATAAATCCCCATATGGCTCCAAAAATAAGAGCAGCAAGAATTGCAACAAGGGTTGAAAGAGGATATGGGAGATTGGGTAATAAAACGCCAATCCAGCTTGCGGCTAAAACGCCCATGGTGAGTTGGCCTTCGGCTCCAATGTTAAAAAGTCCTGCATGAAAAGCAATGGCGACCGAAAGGCCCGTAAAGATATAGCTTGTGGCATAAAAAAGAGTAAGCCCCATATCATAAGAAGAGCCAAAAGCACTTTCAAATAAAACTTGAATCGTGTGGAATGGATTTTCTCCGGCAAAACTTGCAAGTAAGGCCGAAATAAGAATTCCGATAATAAGACCTAAAAAAGATTTTTTCATGAAAGGCCTCCCATGTGGCGGCCCAATTCTTCTTCAGAAAGATTCTGATTTTTTAAAACAGCCTTAATTTGACCATCAAATATGACCATAATTCGATTGGACAAACTCAAAATTTCAGAAAGCTCTGTTGAAATAAGCAAAATTGCGGTCCCTTGATTTTTTAACTTTAAAAGTTCCTGATGAATAGTTTGAATGGCTCCAATGTCAACGCCTCTTGTGGGTTGGGCCGCAATTAAAAGTTTAGGCTGAGATTGAATTTCTCTTGCAACAACAAGCTTTTGTTGATTGCCTCCAGAAAAATACTTAAGCTCTAAGTCAAAATTTTTAGGATGAATATCAAGAGCTTGAAAAGCATTTTTTGTTTTTTCCAAAATTTTCTCTTTATTTAAAATTCCATTTTTTTGAAAATTATTTTGATATTGAAATCCCATTAAAAAGTTTTGGAGGGCGTTTTGATCAAGGAGTAGAGCTTGCTTGAGCCTGTTTTCTGGCAAACATGTCACTTGTATTTTTCGAAGATCTTTTGTTTTTTTTAATAAAGTTTTTTCACCTAAAAAGAGGATTTCGCCACCGTAGTCTTGATCTTGTGGACACAAAAGAGCTTGGATGAGTTCACTTTGACCGTTGCCACTGACACCACAAAGTCCCAGGATTTCTCCTGCGTGAATTTCAAATGAAATATTATTTAAAATCTTTTTGTTTTTTTGAGTTAAAGAAAGATTATTAACACTTAAAGTAATTTTTTGATGAGATAGATCCTGATAACCTGGTTTTTCAATGGTTTTTAGTTCCGTACCTACGATGAGACTTGCAAGAGTTGACTCGCTAAGCTCTGAGACTTTCTTGGTTGAAACGGTCGTTCCTTTACGCATAACTGTTACAAAATCAGCAATCGACATCACTTCATTTAATTTATGTGTGATCAGCAAGATGGTTTTACCTTTTTCTTTTAAAAAACGAAGCTGTTCAAAAAAAGTTTTTACCTCTTGGGGGGTAAGTGCTGCTGTCGGTTCATCTAAAATTAAGATATTAGCATTTTTATAAAGAATTTTTAAAACTTCAATACGTTGCTGAACGCCCACAGGTAAATTTTTAACAAGCTCCATCCAAGGAACCGGCATATTGAACTTTTGAGAAAGTTGCTTAAGTTCTTCAAGTAATTCTTTTCTTTTTAAAGGAAAAAAATTTTTTAAAAGAGAGGTAGGGTTTTCCTCTAAAAAAAAGTGATCAAGGGCAGTCATAGGTTCAGAGAGCATAAAATGTTGATGAACCATTCCTATTCCATGGGACTTGGCCTCAATAGGCGAAGTAAAATGGACCTCTTGATCTTGGATAAAAATTTGACCAGAGTCTTTTGGGTAAAGGCCAAAAAGAATTTTTACAATGGTCGATTTTCCGGCCCCATTTTCGCCAACAATGGCATGAATTGTTCCTTGTTGAACAGAAAAGTTAACATGGTGATTGGCAACGATAGGGCCAAAGCGTTTTTCAACATCTAAAAATTGGATATAATTTTTTAAACCCATTATTTTTTTAAATAATAATCAGGAACGATTATTTTTCCTGAAATAATTTTTTCCTTTATTTCTCTTAAATTTCTGGAGTTACAAGTTTTTGGTTAAATTCATCTAAGGAATAATCCACACCACCACTTTCAAGTCCGTAGCGTACAATGCCAGCCTGAAGTTTGTTTTGCATGGCCTTTTGGATGCTATCAAATACAGCATTATCGACTCTTTTTAACATGCTGGTGAGAATGAAACCGGGTTTAACCCAATTTTGATTGGAATCCACTCCAATGGCTAATTTTTTTGTTTCTTCGGCGGCATCAAAAACTCCGTTACCAGAGGCCCCCGCTGCAACAAAAATAATATCAACACCTGAGCTATATTGTGAAAGTGCTAATTCTTTTGCTTTTGCGGGGTTATTCCAGGCTTCTCCGGTGACACCGATAAAGTTGGAAGTGAGTTTTGCCTTAGGATCTAGTTCATGGATTCCAGCCCCGTATCCCTTTTGGAATCTTCGAATAAGTGGGATATCCATGCCACCAATAAAGCCGATTTTATGAGTTTGAGATTTGAGAGCAGCAAGGGCTCCCACTAAAAAAGATCCTTCATGCTCTTGAAATAATAGAGAGGTAACATTTGGGAGGTCCACACTGCCATCAACAATTATAAATTTATTATGCGGAAATTTTTTAGCAATTTTTTGAATGGCATCAGTTTGAGCAAAGCCAATACTAATGATGAGATCATAGTTTTTTTTAGCAAAGGATCTTAAAAATTGTTCGATGACGATAAAATCTGTAGCTTCAACATATTTTAATTCGATGCCCAGCTCTTTTTTTGCACGCATGGCTCCTTGATAAGCTGCAGAATTAAAACTTTTATCATCCTTGCCGCCTTTATCTAAGACAAGGCCAACACGAAAAGAAAAAGCTGAAAATGGAAATAAGAAAATAAAAGTGGGTATTATTTTAAAGAGCTTTAGAAAAAAACTCATGTTTACTTAATACCGGCATAGACCCTGTGAACATCGTCGCAGCCATCAATACTTTGCAAAAATTCAATAACTTCTTTTTCTTGTTCTGAAGATACTTCAACTAAATTTTTGGGAACGTAACCCAGTTCAGATTTTGAAACCTTCCAACCAAGAGCAGAGAGAGCTTTGTTGACAGAATCAAGGTCTGCAGGATCTGTAAAAAATCTTGCACCGACAGAGTCTTCTCCAATTTCTTCTTTTTCAAGCGGTTCAACGTTTTGGGCTCCGGCTTCGATAGCAGCAGATTCGGGATCTTGATCTTTATTGGCATGAGTGGCTTCAATAATTCCCATATGGTCAAACATCCATGCAACACTTCCAGGTGTTCCCATGTGACCTGCACGAAAAAGAACTTTGACCTCAGAGGCCGTTCGATTTTTGTTATCAGTTAAGCACTCCACAATGACAGGAACTTTGTGTGGGGCAAAGCCTTCGTAGGTTACGGTTTCAAATTGGGCGGCATCCTTATCAAGGCCTGCCCCCTTGCGAATCGCTCTTTCAATAGTATCTTTTGTGACAGATTGTTTTCTTGCAGCCTCAATAGCAGCTCTTAAGCGAGGGTTGTAATCAGGGTCGGGTTGGCCAAGCCTTGCGGCCACTTGAATTTCTTTTGTCAATTTGTGAATGACAGCTCCTTTTGCAGCTGCATTTGTAGATTTACCTTGGTGTTTCCATTGAGCGCCCATAAAGACCTCCGAATTCGTAGAGATTTTGTAATAAATCATAATTTAAAAGTCGAATTCAAGCTTTGAGCACTTTGTCATGTCTAGGTTTGGGATAACCGTTTGTCTCGAAGTATTGTTTCATAGTACGATTTTGGTTTAAGCAAAGAGAGTTCAGCTATGTTTGGCAATCTTAAACATTACATTTCAAGGTGGAAGGAGTCTAAGAACTATCGCCATGATCTTGATATTTTACTTGAACAAAATGATCCTCATGCTCCTCTCCATGATCGACTTCTTTGGACGGTTCATCTTGTAGAATGGATTCGATATCATTCAAGTTATCAAGATTATTCAGAAATAAAAAATGTTAAGATTCCATCTGCACGGTTACGTTTTTTATTTATGATTCTAGAAAAAAATACGACGTGGAAGACCAATGCGGCAAAAACACTTAGGTCGATTATTCGAGATGTAAATGCCTTAGAACTCTTTACAGATATTGGCCTTCCTCGTGAAATGGGATTTTGGAGTGAGTTTTCAAGCCGTCTGACGTCTAAGTTTATGATGGAACGTCCTTTAAGAGAAAGTATGGGGAACCTTTTTTTAGCGATGTTTCCATCAAGCCAAGATGTGGAGTGGTTGAATTCTTTAGACCTCCAAATGATGGGAAAAATTGTAGAACTCTTTCACTATAATGTTTCAGATGATGAGGGAGCATGGAATACACTCCGTGAGGAAATTGAAGAAGCATTGATTTACTTGGTCTCTCCTGTGCGAGCGGCAGGTCTTAACCCGATTATTCGTAGTCGCATGGGGAATAAAAAGATTAGAGAGATTCCATTTTATAGGCTTGCAAGTGATTTAGAAGATCTTCTGACGATTCGAAGAACGGGGCAAAAAGAAGAATTTTTAGAAAAGTGCAAGGAGTATCGAAAGCTTGTGTGGAGTTGTTACAATGCGCTTCAAGATGTTTATCGTCATTTAGATGATTATGGGGTCAATCTTAAAATCGTTTATTTGCTGGAAGTCACCCAAGCAAAACTTAAGCGCATCGATGATCTTTTGGTTTTTATGACGGACGATCACTTGGATCCTGAGATTTTACTTTATTTTATTATGCAACTTGTTCAAGAAAATCAGGATAGAAAAAGTATTAGAACTTTGATTCTACAAAACACACAACTCTTAGCCAGAAAGATTGTAGATCGTAGTGCTGAAACTGGCGAGCACTACATAACACGGAATAAAACTGATTACATTAAGATGTTCAAAAAGGCTTTGGGGGGAGGCTTTTATACGGTCTTTACGGTCTATATTAAATTTGCCATTTTATCGATGCATACGGCGCTTTTTATGGAAGGTATCTTGGCCTCAATCAATTATGCCGTTAGCTTTCTTGCCATTGAGTTTAGTCACTTTACGCTTGCTACTAAGCAACCCTCTATGACAGGGCCAGCATTAGCACAAAAAATGCAAAACATTGATAATGGAGAGCTCTTAGAATCACTCGTTGACGAAATTGTTTATCTCAATCGGACTCAAATGGTGGGTATTTTAGGTAACGTGGGTGCTGTTTTGCCACTTGCTTTTTTATTTGATCGAGGTTGGTTTTATTTTGTAGGACACCATTTGATTAGTACAGAAAAAGCGCTTCAAACACTTGCGGCAACAAGTATTTTGAGTATGGCGCCTCTCTATGCTGCCTTTACTGGTGTTTTGCTTTGGACATCTAGCGTTTTTGCGGGTTGGATGGATAACTGGTTTGTTTTCAATAATATGAAATCAACTATCATGTTTAACCGCAGACTTAATTTTATTTTTGGAAAAGAAATATGTGAAAAGCTTGCTAGCTTTTTTGAATACAGAATTTCGGCAATAATGGCAAACGTTTCCTTGGGTTTTTTAATGGGGTTAACACCGGAGATTTTAAAGTTTTTGGGAATTCATCTTGAGGTTCGGCACGTGACTCTTTCGTCGGGTTCTGTGGGGGCGGCTCTTTCTACTCTTGGCTTTCATATGTTTGAACTTAAAGAGTTTTGGTATGTCCTATGTGGAATTATTTGCATTGCTATTTTAAACGTCACGGTGAGTTTTACATTGGCATTGTTAGTGGCAATTCATTCTCGGAATATTCGATCCATTCAAAGAGAACATATTTATAGAGCAATATGGAAAAGATTTGTTAAAAACCCACTTTCTTTTGTTTATCCAGTGGATTTGAAAAGAGAAAAAATATCAGAAATTAAAGACCAATAACATTGTGAAGGATGGCTGCAACAAGAGCAATTGTGATCACACCACCACAAAGTAGGTTGAGGTAAATAAAAAACATAAATCCAATAAGCCCTACTAAGTTTGCAATTGATCTTCGTTCTTCCATATCTGTTTCTTCCTAGAGCTTCTGGGCTGCCTCACCAAAGA
>JBDHWX010000070.1:0-9309 GCA_039810365.1 Bdellovibrionales bacterium
GTACATCACAACCCTTGCATTTACGATTTCTCCAGTTAAAGGATTGGCTGCTATTGGACCATAACCAATAATTTTATTTTTGAGAGGATCCTCAACAAGGACAATCATATTAGAACGCAGATCTCCAATTTTTTTATAATGTGACTCTTTTAATAAAATCTGAATCCCTGAATGAGCACTCAAAAGTCCCCTGTTAATATTTTCTATGGCTCTTTGTGTAGCGGCCATAATGTAGTCATTTTCAGGTTTATAAAACTCATCGCTTAAATAATAAGTAATGATTTTTTTATTAGGATTCCACCTGTTGAGATAATCAATATCATGGTCCTCAAGATGATTGTTATCTGAGTCTAACTTTTCAAGAGTCGATTTAAAAAAACCAAAAACATCTTGTGACCCTTGCGGATACAAAGCTGGCTGATAATCTGAACTCGTCAATACGTGGGATCGAACAATAGAGTACACATAGCGAATATCAAAAGTTAAATTTTGAAATGGATTTTCAAGATCAGAAATTTGAGACCTGCAATCTTTGTTCGACAAATCAAGACTATATGATCTTTGTATCTCAAAATTAAAAGTATCAACTGTAAGTTCATGTCCAATAGCTTTTTGTGCATTCATCTGGTAACATTTTGAAATAAGATTTGTCATTTCTATTGGCAGTTCTTCAATGCCAAAAAATTGAGCCTTATCGTAATCAAGCTCTATGTAATGACGACTTTGCCAGGGTGTTTTTTCATCTTCTATTTCCTTATTACGACATTCACCATAGGCATCTTTTTCACAAGCATAATCCACATGTCGTATGGGAATAGACAAAATCGTCTTATTGTTTGTTGGGTTTCCTAAAAACTTAGGATTACTTTCAAGTTCCTTAACGACAAGTTCGTGTTCGCCTATTTCATAAGTCACAGCTTTTGTTGGTCCCATAAAATAAGGCAAACCGACTGTACTTGATCTTGAAGCTTGCCCATAGCTTAAAGTTGACAAAAAAGGCTCTTGAGCTTGAGTTTGAAAAATCTTTTTAGGAACAGTTTCTTTATTTGCAATAAAATCATACGGTCGTTTTTTTGCACAACCAAAAATTAAAAAACTAATAAGCAAAATGATCTTAAAATACATATCCCACCCCTACAGAGACGTAAGAAGTTTTTTTGTTAAAAAAAGAAACGTTGTTGCTATCATTATATAATCCAAAATGATCTCCACCATTTTGATGAGAAAACAGACCATACCACTGAGGCAAAAAATCGTAATACAATACTTGAGAAAAATAAAATTCCTCGTGAAGCGTTTTTTGATATGTCCATCCCCAAACATAATCATTTATAAGCTCGACTCTTATTTTCTTCAAAAGAGCAAAAAAGATCATAAACCTTTCTCTTAGAGAATATTCAATGTTGGGTAGAAAATCTCGATCCTGTTGATAGAGGTGAAAATTTTTAGAAAAGTAAACCGTATTACCAAAACGCAAACGAGATGATGCTGTCCACATCAACGTTGGCTCAAAACTCAGCGTTCCTCGATAACTTGTCTCATCTCTTTTCTTGGAGTCTGTTGGAAGTAGAATCGAAACATTGGGAAGAAATACTCCATTTAAAAAATCAAATCGATAAAATCCAAAGACTACTTCTGCATCAGAAAATCTGGAGGCTTGTCCCTGCGTAAGCTCTTGAATGGCGTCCAAGCGCCCTGATACGCTTGTGCGAGAGTTTATCTGATAAGAAGGCTCAAAAATAAGACTCGAAAAACGCTTTGACTCTTTATCAGATAGAGTTTGAAGACTTGAGTCATATTTTAAAATCATCTCCATATTCCATTTTTTAAGAAGTTGGGGTTGTAAAAATTCCCCCACCTGCATACGAGATGTCGTCTCAAGAGGAAGCTGATCCATGGCACCCAGGGCATTGGATGTTCCAAAAAAAAGAAATACGATTAAAAAAAAACAAAGCTTTATCAAGACCTGCCCCTATCTTACTCAAGTCAGACCTTAGCCTAGTGCAAAAAGAGGGTCTATCTTTTAAGATAAAAAATAGATTTGTTAAATTTGTTAAGTAATTTTAACACGATAGAGGCTTCTTGTCGGTATCCTGACCCTGTATTTTTGTTAGTTTTAAGAAATATTTTTAGACTTAATTTCGGGTCTTTTAAGTCCGATAAAACTTATGATGATTCAAGAGCTTATCCAACATTTTCATCTTCAAGAAGATAACGTCAAGCGAGCCCAAAACGAGCTTGCTCCTGGCCAATCTCTTTTAGAACATCTTTTCGAAAAAAAATGGATTGAGCCATCGGCTTATCTATTGTGGGCAAAAGATTTTTTTGCACTTCCCGTCTTAAAAGAAGATTTTTTATCTAAAAATAACCAGATTGAAGCTCTCACGAGTCGATATAAAAATGTTTTTCCTAAAAATGTGATCCCTTTTTTAGAGTGGGATGGCGTTTTATATGTTATGTGCTTAGAGCCAACACCCTTTCAGTCCCCACAACCCATTCAGTATATTCTTGCCCCCTATGAAACTATTCAAAAATATTCTCCAAAAGTAGAAAGCAAAAATATACCTCAAGCTCCCGTTGTGTTTCATGAAAAAGCGGAGTTAACGAATCCTCTTTTCAAAGAATTAAAAGATACTCCCTCTGCCCAAGAACCTCTAAAAGATTTTAGCTTTGATAAATTAGAAATACCCTTAGCGACTCCATCTAGCACAACCCAAGAATCTACAAATCTTGTTGAGCTCCAACATGAAACTTCACCTGAAAAACCAAGCCAAGATAAATTAGAACTTGCAGCCCCTGATGGCGTTGAAGTCTCAGGCATTCAGGATACAGGAGCCCCCCAAGGACTTAGCTTTCCTGATCTAAAAGTTGAAGCACCAGAGTTTGTAACTCAGAGTAATGTGTCTGTTGCCCATCTTGAAAGTCTTAAAAAAATATCACCACCTGCTCCCGAAAGCCTTCACCAAGAACCCGTCACCAAGGCTATGGACTTATCAGAGCCCAAGAAAGAGGCTATTACCAAAATCGTAGACTTAAACGAATTAAAAAATGGATCAGAAACTAAAATTGTTGATCTTAATAGTTTAAAAAATCAACCTGCCACAAATACCGCCCATACTGTCTCCAAGTCCAAAGAAAATACTCCCCAAGCGCCACAACAATTTCAAAATATCTTGGAACTTGGTGCAAAATATTTTACTCAGTTTATGATCCTCACTTATCAAAATAATGTCCTTCAACCCTCTTCATGGGATGCCACATGGTCTAAGCAAGCTCACACACAGTCTGCCATTGATCTTTCTACGCCCAGTGTTTTTCGAATCGTCAAAGAAACCCTCAATCCTTATCATGGTTATATTATTCCAAATTCTATCAACGATTCATTTTTCCAAACATGGAATAAAGGTGTTTATCCCGAACATTTAACTATTTGCCCCATTATTGATAAAAAAAATCTTGTGGGAATGGTTCTTGGTATGACCACAAAAGAGGGGGCTAAAAAGTACCAGCTCCATCACATAGAAGAAATAGCAGCTCAGGTTTTGCCTCTTATTCAAAAGCAAAAAGCTGCTTAAAGTAAGACTTTAATCTTTTAGGGTTTTATCAAGATACTTTAGAAATTTTTCTTGATATGATTTTCCGTGATTCCAAAAACTATCAATATGTTGGCCATTTTCAATCGTCCAAAATTCTTTTGGCTCTTTGGCTTGCTTAAAAATATCCATGCCCAATTTGTAATCAATAATCTGATCAAGATTTCCATGCATCACTAACAATGGGGTTGGAGAAATTTCTTGAATATAACCATTTGGAGCATAGGTATCACTTAAAACAATGTATGTAAGCGGCTGAAATAACCACGTTATCCAACGCTGAGAGAGTACAGACCTTGCTGCTGCCTTATAAGAGGCAAAGCTTGAATCTATAACGACAGCCGCAATTGGAATTTGATGTTGAAGCCTAATCACAGCACTCATGGCAATGGCCCCGCCAAGACTTTGCCCAAAGATGATAAGAGGTAATTGAGGATCTTCTTGCGCAAGAGTTTTTATTATTTGAATGCCATCTTGGACAGTATTTTGTGGTGTTGGTTCACCATTTGACTTTCCATACCCTCGGTAATCCCAAATAAAAAAATCATAGCCGTTTTTAAGAATCCAAACAAGATTGGCATAATGTGAGGTTAAATTTTGAGCATTACCATGGAAAAATATAATCAATCCTTTTGCTTTTTGGCGAGCCCCATGCGTTGAAGAAAAATACCATCCATGAATCACAATCCCCTTTTCAACTTCTATGGACTTTTCTTGAGGATGAACACCTAGCCTTTCGGGCGGATAAAGCATTTGATGAGATGGTTGATAAAGAAGACAGCTACAACCAGAGCATAAAAATAAGAAAATAAAGATAAATATTTTTTTAGAATTCATAGTTGCATGCACCACTATGAGGGATATGATGTGATTCGTCAAACCCTGAGGATTTCTTTGTCTTTTAAAAAAACCATCTCTACACTTAATGTTAGTTTACATAACTAAATGGAGGAAATTATGTCAAAACTACTTATTGCTATCACTGTTATAGCAACAGCTTATTCGTTTTCAGCAAGCGCAGCAGGCTACGGTACTGCAGGATGCGGGCTTGGTTCAATGGTATTTAAAGACCAAAAAGGTGCTGTGCAAATTTTTGCAGCTACTACAAATGGTACTTTTGGAAACCAAACTTTCGGTATTACAACCGGAACATCTAACTGTAATGATGGAAAAAACCTTATCGGAGCCTATATCAATACAAACTATGATGCTATTAAAACGGCAGCAGCTCGCGGCCAAGGCGAAGCACTTACTGGTCTTGCAAAAGTTTACAACTGCGGCAGTCACGAACTATCACAAGCTCTAAAAACCAACTACCAAGAAGTTTTTAAGTCTCAAGATGCTCAAGAGACAAAAGCTCATATCGACAATGTGATTAATTCAACACCTGCACTTAAAGCGACTTGCCAAGCCTAATCTATTTTCTTTTTTTGAAATTAGTAAAAATGCCAGCCCTTTTGGGGTTGGCATTTTTGTTTTTATTTTGTTCACCAACTCTGGGTCAAACATCTGGCTTAACACAAAAGGCATTAGATCTTCATCTTGATCAAGACTCAGAATGGTTGCTCTTACTTGATTATAAAAAAACATTTTTTGGAAAATACAAAAGTGAGGCTGATGGTCTAACTTATTTTTTAAGTCCTAATGGAAAAAATTCTCCAAAAGATGAACTTATTCAAAATATTCATGCCATATTTGAAGAACCCACAATAAATGACAATTCAGCAAGGTGCAGGTTTCCTGCAAGAGCTTATTATCTTGCAAAAAAACTTGAGGTTACGCTCCCATCAGATACCCCCTGTGGAGAATGGCAAAAATTTTATTCAAGTTTTAAGGCCGAATCTGTATCCGTTGTTTTTTCATCTTATTTTATCAATAACCCGTCTTCAACTTTTGGCCATACGTTTTTAAGGTTTAATCAACCACGCTCATTACAAGACACCGATCTCACCGACTTATCTGTTAATTTTGCAGCCAACCCTTGGAGCCAAAATCCATTTATTTACACCCTGGGTGGTTTAATTGGTTGGTTCCCAGGTATTTTTTCAACAATTCCCTACTACTATAAGGTACGCGAATACAATAATTTTGAATCTCGCGACTTATGGTCTTATAAACTTGATTTATCAAAAGAAGAACTTGATCAACTCATACGACATCTGTGGGAATATAAAGACACTCACTTTGATTATTTCTTTTTTACTGAAAACTGCTCCTATCATCTTATGACGGCCATAGAAGCCGCAGCCCCAAGGCTTCATTTAAGTGAAGATCTTCACCCTTGGGTCATTCCCTCTGATACAATTTTAAATCTTTATAAAAAAAATTATGTTAAAGAGATTTCTTACCGCCCGTCATCGCAAAATACATTCCTGGGTAACTACAGCTTTCTTAACAAGTCTCAAAAAGCAGAAGCCAAGAGAATCATCTTAAGTCAAAGTCCTGAAGTCTCTTGGACTCTTCCTCAAGAAGACAGAATCGCTGTTATTGATACCACACTAGATTGGATCGACTACAAATATAATAAAGAAATTCAAAATAAAAGCTCTTGGCAATATCAGTGGTACAATTCACTCTTAGATAAAAGGGCTATTCTTCCTGTTGTGGAACCCCATTTGCTACAAGAACCAAAAATTAAACCTCACCTCGGGCATCCCTCTGAAAGGGCTGGAGTCTCTTTTGGATACAATAATCAAATTTATGGCTTTCAAAGAATTTCCATGCGCTTTGCACTTCATGATCTTCTAGATCCACAAGGGGGATACCCTGAAAATACACAAATTGAATTTGCTAATTTAACACTCCAATTACGAAATCACTTAAAACGAATCGAACTTCAACAGTCCCAACTTGTTGATGTTATAACTCTTAATCCGTTGAATGATTTTGAAAAAGGCTTTTCATGGAAAATGTCTCTAGGAACTCGAACATTTCAAAACAAGGACTGCTTTTATTGCCACGGAATAAATGCACAATTCGCAGCAGGAATCGCCCTAGGTCCATCATCCAAAATTTTATTTTATACATTTCTTCAAACAGAACCCATTTATTCAGAAAGCTTCAAAGGACACAAATTACGAAATTTCGTCGGGCCAGAAGTTGGCTTTTTGATCAATCCAGCTTTTAATTTTAAAATCCATAGTTTTTACAATCTTGGATACGATATTACCCAAAAAAATTCTTATTCTACAGCAGAACTCTCTTTACGTAAGTCTTTTGCCAACAAGTGGTCTTTGGGAACCAAAACAAGGCTTGAAAATGATATTTTAGAAAATAGTCTAGAGGCTTATTTTTATTTTTAAGATATTTGAATTTCGCGAATATCTTCTTGAAGACTCATATTAATACGAATTGTTTTCCAATTTTGTGGGATTCGTTTTTGATCTAAATTTTCTGGCCACTCAATAAAAATATATGCAGGCCGATCAAAAATTTCCCAAAATCCCGTGGCCTCAAGCTCTTCTGGAGAGTCAATACGATAAAGGTCCACATGATAGATTTTATTTTTTGATGTTTCATATTCTTGGATAATAGAAAAAGTTGGAGAACTCGCCACTTGTTTGCAATTAGAAAGCTCACAAAAGGTTTTGACCAATTGCGTTTTTCCAACCCCCATCTTTCCAGAAAGTAAAAAAACTGTTGGTACAAATTGATGAAAAATAAGGTTTATTTGGATCCAGTTTTTGAGATCATCAAGAGATTTTATTTTCATTTTAAAATCTCAATCATCTTAGAAACGCTCTTAGCAAAACCAACTCTCAGAGACTCGCATATCAAAAAATGGCCAATGTTCACTTCTTCAAGATAGGGTAATTTTTTTATTTCTCGAGTTGATGTATAATCTAACCCATGACCGGCATGAACATTTAATCCCAGCTCATGACAGTATTGAGCCGATTGCACAAGCCTCTTCCATTCATTTTCTTTTTTTGTACCTTTATAGAGACACCAATGCCCTGTGTGAAATTCACAAGCAAAAGCTCCCACATCGCAAGAGGCTTTGACTTGTTTTTGAACCGGTCCAATAAAGGTTGAAATCTTTGTACTTGGATAAAGTTTATCTATTAACTCCGAAATAAACTTTTTTTTCATTTGAACATCAAGTCCGCCTTCTGTTGTCAGCTCTTGTCTTTTTTCTGGAACAAGACAAATAAAGGCCGGTTTATATTTAAGAGCTATTTTTAACATCTCTGGGGTTGCCGCCATCTCTAAGTTAATCGGAATATGAGCGATATTTAAAATATTTTTTAAGTCTGCTTCTTGTATGTGCCTTCTGTCTTCACGTAAATGAATGGTGATCTGATCTACGCCAATTTTTTCACAGGTTTTTACAAATTCTAAAATATTTGGATAAGAAGTCTTTGCCCCCCGAATTTGTCTTAGAGTTGCAACATGATCAAGATTTACACCTAATCGAATTTTTTTAGTCATAATCTTCTTATAGTTGAGGACATCTAACGATACAAGCTAGGACAACATTTTTTGTAAAAACGTAGCCATATCATCTGCATACTGATGAATTCTATGGGGATCTGGCCCCTCAACGAGTACACGCACGAGGGGCTCTGTACCAGAAAATCTGACAAAGATTCTTCCCTGTCCTTTTAATTCTTTTGTAATCTTATCTACTAATTCTGTATATCCAGATAGTGAGTTTAAATCTTTTCTTTGCTGAACGCGAATATTCCTTAAAACCTGAGGCATATCGATCATCACATCACTTAACACCGACAACGGTTGGTTTTTAGATCTCATGACAGATAGAACTTTTAGAGCTGCAATCAAACCATCACCTGTTGTTGAGTTATTCAAAAAAATGATGTGCCCTGATTGTTCACCACCCAAGGAGTGTCCATTTTTTCTCATCTCTTGAACAATATACTTATCACCAACATTTGTTTTTATAAGTTGAATATCGTTTGCTTTTAAAATCTTTTCTAATCCAAAGTTCGACATTTCCGTTGCAACGATCGTGTTATTCTTCAATTTTCCACGTGCTTTCATCTCAAGCGCACAGATCGCTAAAATATGATCTCCATTTACGATGTTTCCTTTTTCATCTGACATAATGACTCGATCAGCATCGCCATCAAGGCTAATTCCACAATCGGCTCTAAATTTTAAAACATTTTGTGATAGATGGTGCGGAAATAAGGCCCCTACTTTATCATTGATATTCGTACCGTCAGGGGTGTTTCCTAAAACAATAACTTCCGCTCCCAATTCTTCTAAAATGGCAGGACCAACTTTATAAGAGGCTCCATTAGCACAATCCAAAACAATTCGCATACCATCAAGAGTTAAATCTAATGGAAAAGTGTTTTTGACATAAACGATATATCTTCCCGCAGAGTCATCTATTCTTTTGGAACGTCCAATCCCTGTTGCAGAAGCTAAAAATGCATTGAGATCCTCTCTTAAAACAAGATCTTCAATTTCTTTTTCCATTTTTTCTGAAATTTTAAACCCGTCATGATCAAAAATTTTAATCCCATTATCAATAAAGGCATTGTGAGAGGCTGATATAACAATACCAGCATCGGCTCTCATATTTTGAGTTAAAAATCCAATCCCAGGTGTGGGGAGAGGGCCTACAAGCTGAACATGAACTCCCATAGAGTTTAGCCCTGACGCCAAAGCCATTTCGACCATATAACCAGAGAGCCTTGTATCTTTACCAATAACAACCCGCTTTTTATCAGACTTATGTTGTCCC
>JBDHWX010000071.1:0-9228 GCA_039810365.1 Bdellovibrionales bacterium
TCTAAGTAGGTTTCCTAAAACTTCCACAAAACGAACTGCAAAGGAAAATAGAGGTATATTTTTAATTTTAATCTTACGAACGATGCGGTCCCCTTCTACTTGCTGAACCTCAGAGTTCCAAATTACATTGATTTTTTCATGCTTCAAAACTCGATCTGACATAATTTTAGAGGCGCGAAAAGTATCTCTTCTGTGAATCACATGAACTTTACTTGCATAGTGGGTTAAAAAAAGCGCTTCTTCCATGGCGGTATCCCCACCACCAACAATGGCTACTTCTACATTTTTAAAAAAAGCACCATCACAAGTAGCACAGGCAGAAACTCCTTTGCCCCAATATTGTTTTTCAGATTCAAGACCTAATAATTTTGCTGTGGCCCCTGTAGAAATAATAACGGAGTGCGCTTGATACTCTTTGCCGTTGGACCACACCTTAAGTGGCTTTGATGTAAAATCCACTTTTTCTACCATTTGTGAAACCATACGGGTTCCAAATCTCTCGGCCTGTTTACGAAAAATCTGCATCATCTCTGGCCCCATAATACCGTCAACAAATCCTGGATAATTTTCAACTTCTGTTGTGGTGGTGAGTTGTCCACCGGGTTGATCACCCTCAAACAACAAAGGCTTTAGCATGGCTCGAGCCGTGTAAATAGCTGCTGTGTAACCAGCGGGACCCGAACCAATAATAATCACTTTTTCGATATTGGAATTTGCACTCATTTTTGACCTCATTGAATGTTCAACACATATCAAATAGTTTTTCAAAAATCAGCTGTAAAACCCTCTGTTATACTCTGAGCTAGTGAAATTTTTTGCTGCTTTCAGCTTAGTTGCGTCCCCTTAAACTTATGGCTTAAATATTTTTGCCATATAGATTTCAGCTAAAGCCTCTGGACTTTCTAAAAGCCCCTCTCTTCTTGGCCAGGCATTGGGGGGAAGCATCTCTGTATCCATATAACCTGGGCTGAAGAGATGAATCTTTAAAGGTGTGTTTCGCTCTTCTTTTTGAATGCTCGTGATAAGACCTTTTAACGCGTGCTTGGCTGCCGCATAGCTAGCAGCACCCGGATCGGGATTTGACTCTGCAATTTGAGAGCCTATAAAAACAATGTGCTCAAGATTTTGTATGTTTCCCCTTAAAACAAAATGAAAAATCTCTGCTGGAAATAAAAAGTTCACATTCCAAGTCCATAAATGATCTTTCATTTCTTTTGTCTCAAAATTACCAAAAGGGCCGCCTCCTGCGCAGTAAAACAAAATTTGGGGCTGAAAGTTTTGAAGTTCTAAAAGAGTTCTTTTTTGTGAGTCTTCTTGGCTAAAATCTGCTCTCAAAATATGAGTTTTCTGGGGCGCTTTCATTTTGATTTCATTTAGAAGGTTTTCTTTTCTAGAAACCAAAAGTATTTCTGAAGCCATATCTAAAGATTTTATGGCAATGGCCCTCCCCAGCCCACGACTTGCTCCTAAAATGGCAATTTTTCTTTTTTTCATGCAGATGGCTATACTATAGAAATGACAAATTAGATAGGCTTAGGTAAAAGTTTGTCATGCCAAAAATCACAATCGCTAGTTCTGGTAAAGTATTAGAAGCTCCCGAGGGAGCCAATCTCTTTGAATTTTTAAATGACAATGGGGTTCCTGTGGCCTCTTCTTGTGGCGGCGAAGGTGTTTGCACAAAGTGCCTTGTGCGCGTTATCGAAGGAGCTGAGAACTTATCTCCTCCCAACGAATTAGAAAACGATATGAACGATATTAATGAATTTCCAAAGGCCCATCGCATGAGCTGTCAAACTAAAGTCTACGGCGATATCGTCATTGATACCGATTATTGGTAAGAATTTCCGAATCTCGGACAGCCCCCAACCACAAAATAAATAGGCCGCAAGCTTACCGGCAGCAACTTTTTGCATGGTATCTTTTCTAACTTTAACAAAGCGAAAGGATATTTATGAGATATTTACTAATACTGGCTTTGACTCTCGCTCTTGTGGCATGTGGGAAGCCCTCTTCTGATCAAAATACCTCGCCTCAAGAGAAGAGCCCAGAATACACACCGCCTCTTCTTATTTATCGTGGGTCTGAGGTTTTATTTTTTAATAGCGAAGGACTTCTTTCTACAGATGCTATTGGTTTTCCCGCAAGTGCATATGAGTATACCTTTACTGCCGAAGTGGCCTGCTCTTCTGATCGGTATAGAAGAGATATTGCCTATAGGAACACAACAAAATCTTCTAACGGTAAAATTTCCGTAGCCTCATTATATAACAACGATCCTGCCATCGGAAAATGGAATCACTTTTGGGTGCAGGTCTACGAAAAACCAATGCAAGTTTTTATGGCTTGTCAGCTTAAAATACTTTTGGATTGGGGTAATGACACTCTTGTTTACAATTTTCCAAGTATTACGATTTCTGTAGTAATGCCCATACGCTTTTAAAGTAGCATTTTATTTCTTAAGCCGAACATAAAGAATTTTAAACCCCTTACTCACCCAGAGTTTTTCAAAGTGGGTCTGAAAGTTTTCACCAGCCCACTCGGATTGATGAAGGTCATAAGTGAGACGTTCGATCCGATATGGGCTTTTTTGAAATCGCTCTAGAGCCCATTCAAAGTACTCAAGATTATCTGTTTTAAATTCAACAAAGCGATCTGGTTTTTGTACATCATAAAGAGTTCTCATAAAATCCATTTGTATCAGTCTATTTTTATGGTGTTTCTTTTTTGGCCAAGGATCTGGAAAGTGAATATAAACATTATCGATTTCTTGATCTTCAAAGGTCTCTCCAACCTGAAGCGCATGCATGCGAATCATCGCACTATTGTTACACCCAAGAGCTTGATGGCGCCTGAGGGTTTGATAAATAGGTCGATATTTGATTTCAATCCCAATGGAGCACCTCTGCGGATTTTGAAAAGCATGATGAGCGAAAAAGAAGCCATTGCCTGTCCCTATTTCTAGATCAAGGGGGATCTCTGGGGTTGCTTTAAAAACATTTTTTCTCCATAAGCCCTTGATTTTTTTAGCTTCTTCCTCGTCATAAAAAGATTTTGGAAATTCGTTTCTTATCCTTAAGAGATAGGGGTTTGGCGGATATTGGGCTAAAATTTTGCTAGTTGGGTAGAGTAGTCCTCGCATAAGTGAGCAAAGAACTAACAAATTCAACGCGTATTAGCAATAGGCCAACTTCATTTTGAAAAATTGCCTAGAAATTAACCCGCCAAAAGTGCTAGGATGTCACCAATTTAGAACATAACTCCGGGGGGATTATGAGTTTAGAAAAAAAGCCACTTCTTGATCAAATTAAAGAAACAATTAAAAACAAAGATCAAATTCGCGAGCACGTTGCTCAAAATATTCAATCCACACGAAAACTTGTAGAAGGTCAGGCCAAAGATCTTTTAAAAAGAACAAAAAAGAGCAGATTTTTTAACGAAAAAATTATTCCTCTTGCAGAAAGTGAACTTGCTGATCGTGCTATTTATACTCTCAATACCAAGCTAAAGCTTAAAGATACTTTTTTGATGAAGAGGGTTGAAAAGTTAAGAAAAGAGATCCTCGAATCAAAAGTTGCAAAAGCAAAACCTGCAAAAGTTCCAAAAGAAGAAACTTCTGCTTAACGAAATTCTTCTGGTTCTTCGGGATCTGTTAGCTCTTCTAATGTAAAGGCGAGCCTTTTTTTAAAAGGCTTTTGCCGAATCGGGCAATCGCTCAAATCACAAACCTCACAATAGGCTCTACGGCACGGATCAAGATGAAAGTGAAACTCTCCTTCTTGTGGATAATCTTTAAATACAAGCGTTTCAAATCTCTTGGTCTCTGTATGAGCTTTTTTAATATCCCAAAATTCTGGCACTACAACGTGGGCATCAACATGGTGGTAACGCCCGGCTCGAATCACTCTTGTGTGATGAATACGAATAATTCCAGGAAAAATATTTTTTGCAAAACTCTCTGCAAGTTTATGAGTTGTCTCAACATCTTCTGCATCCATGAGCCCTGTTAGAGATGTTTTCACCAATCCGTAGCCCGTTTTGACAAGGAAAAAACCAAAAATAAGAGCAATGGCTGGATCAATCCACTCTCGCCCTGTTACCTTTACGACAAAAAGGCCAACAATTAAAGCAACACTTGTAATGAAGTCCGAAATAAGGTGATCACCACTTCCCTGAAGAGCTAAAGATTTAAGTTTTTTACCCTTTATTTTAAGATAGAGTCCCATGAGCCCGTTTGCAATTCCGGCAATGGCTACAAGATACATCCCGTCAGTTAAATTTCTTAAAGGAACGCCCTCTAGCCAACTGGTAACGGCTTTATAAAAAATAGCAAGGGCTGCAAACGCAATAAAGCCACCTTCAAAAGCAATAGAAAAATATTCGGCCTTACCGTGACCATAGGGATGATCTCGATCGGCTGGTTTTTCTGCTATTGTTACAGTGACAAGAGCAATAATTGCCCCAAGGACATTAACAATACTTTCAAGTGCATCTGATAAAATGGCCTGAGAGCCCGTTTTGGTAAAAGCAATAAATTTTATAACAAGCAATAAAATGCCTAGGCCTAAAGAAAAATAGGCGATACGCAGTCTTGTTCTATTTGGATTGGAGATGTCTTCTGACATAAGAACATTTTCTACTTAAATATACTCTTGAGCAATCAAAAATTTTAAACGACATTCATCTAAATTTTTTAATATGATTTGCATTTCAAATATTTTTTGAACATTTCTTATTGTTTTTATTCTCCTTGGCTCTCACATCCTGTTCCTGGGATTGTTCCTGGATTGGTTCCCGGATTCGGTGGCTCTATGTAGTAATCTCGTTCAATTTTTTCTTTAATAAAACCAAGATCCAAATTCTTGCCATTAGCAATAGAGTTATTCAGACTTGCAATGCTTCGAGAACCATCTTTCAAAATGCTTTCAACTTCTGCTGGAGTTAGAGTTTTATTGTAATGATCACGTACAAAACCATATACAACGGCGGCTGCACCTGCGGCTACGGGAGAGGCCATGGATGTTCCTGCCATAAATGCATATTTATTTCCTGGAAATGTAGAAGCAATGCCCTGGCTACCTCTGCCAGGGGTTGTGTCGCAACCCGGAGAACCCAGTTCTACATAATTTATACTTTTATTTGAAAAACTACAAAGGTTCCCTAAGGAATTGGGATTTGCATCTGTTGCACCAATTGTAACAACTCCGTTAATATCTTTACCGTAAGACGCTGGTGTGTAAAACGTAGATGCCGTAAGAATTTTAGAATCATTACCTGCTGCTACTAAAACCGTAACGCTTTTAGAGACAGCATATTGAAGTGCCGCTTTGGTGGATGCACTTTTTCCCTCTCCACCAAGGCTCAAGTTGATCACATCGGCACCCATGTCGGCCGCATAGCGAATAGCATTATCGACATAAGTCATATCTGTTGTTTCTTTATTTCCAAAAACATTGAGCGCCATGATCTTGGCGTGTTTTGCCATAACACCCGCAACGCCAACGTTATTATTTGTAACGGCTGCCGCAAGGCCCGCAACATGAGTCCCATGCCCGTTTCCGGCATCATCAAAGTTGGAATATTTATGTTTAGGATCACCTACGTCGGTTACAAAATCGTATCCATAAATATCATCAATATATCCATTGTTATCGTCATCAACTCCTGTGGCTCCATTTTTTTCAGCCTGGTTAATCCACATATTACTCTTTAAATCTTCGTGATTGTAATCTACGCCATTATCAATGATAGCAATAACAACATCTTTTGTAATTCCGGATGAACCAAAAAAATAATTATAAGTTCTTCCATAATCAATTGCACTTAAGTGTGTTTGTTTAGAGTATTTGGGATCATTTGGTATTTCTACAGGAGATGTCAACAGTTGTGCTGTTACACTTTTGGAAACCCCAATGACACAAGCATCTTCATCGGCTACCTCTTGAAGTTCGGCCATCGAAAAACTTGCTGGTAATCGCACATTATATGACGCCAGTCTGCTCATCTTTGAAATTCTACGCTTTTTAGAAAGCACATGAGTCAGAGCAAAAGACCCCGACGATCCAAATCTTGAACGTTCTTGTAAGCAAGAGTTATCGACAGTCAAAACGACGTTGAAGTCTCTAGGCAAAATTATATTTTGTAAATTATCGGTCTGAATGCTTTGGGGTCTAAAACCATTTGTTTCTTCTTCTAAAAATGCCTCTAAATCTACTTTAGCATGTGAAAACACCTGAGCCGACTCATGAGTAGCCTGTATTGTAGACTTACCGTGGGCCGTACAAAAACTACCATTCGTAGTATTATGAATAGTGCGAAGCCCGCCTGAGCAACCCATTAAAATAATCGATGGCAACAATATGAGAACAATTCTCTTCTCCATGACATCCCCCAAGACCATAAAATATTTCTTGCAAGGACTAGACCTGCCAAAACGGATCTATGACCAGAGTATCGTACTTTTTTGACTCTAAGCTTTTCATTTGTAAATAAGATTTTCAGAGTACAAGAATCAACTCTGACCCAATGTCAGGTGCAAGATTCTTTACTTATATGGCGACAAGATTATATGAAACTAGTGGCTACATCCATCGCCAGGATTAGGTCCTGGTCCTGGTCCTGGCCCCGGACCCGGCCCCGGAGGGGTTATCTGATAATTACTCTCGATCTTATCTTTGATAGTACCAAGATCTAAGTTTTTACCATTTAAAATATAGCCATTGAGATTCGTGATATTGCGCGAACCTTCTTTTAAAATTGTTTCAACTTCTGCAGGAGTTAAAGTTTTGTTGTAGTGATCACGTACAAAACCATATACAACGGCGGCAGCACCTGCGGCTACAGGAGAAGCCATGGACGTTCCTGCCATATAGCCATATTGACTATTTCTGTATGTTGCAAGTATCCCCATACTTCCACTGCGAAGAGTGTCACATCCCGGAGAGCCAAGCTCTACATAAGTTGTACTTCTATTTGAAAAACTACAAAGTTTCCCCAATGAATTTGGATTTGCATCGGTTGCGCCGATTGTGATCATTCCATCGATACTTGCGCCATAAGAAGCTGGTGTAAAAAAGTATGATGCCGTTAGTGTCTTAGCATCGTTTCCTGCGGCCGCCAACACCACAACCCCTTTAGAGATAGCGTATTGTATGGCCTGCTTTGTGGAAACTGCCTCGCCTGGTCCGCCAAGGCTTAAGTTAATAACTTTTGCCCCCATATCGGCTGCATAGCGAATTGCCGAATCAATATTATTGGTTTGTGCTCCATCAGAGTTTCCAAAAACATTGAGCGCCATAATCTTGGCATTTTTTGAAATCACTCCGGCAACCCCTTTGCCGTTATTTGTAACAGCAGCGGCAAGACCCGCCACATGGGTTCCATGCCAATGACTTGAATCATTATCCGATGGATACTTATGTCCAGGATTTCCATTGCCAGAGGCAAAATCGTAACCATTGATATCGTCAACAAATCCGTTTCCATCGTCGTCAACACCCGACTGACCAGTTTTTTCTGCCTGATTGATCCACATATTGTCCTTGAGATCTTCATGTGTATACTCTACACCATTATCAATAATCGCGATAACGACATCTCTTGTGATTCCACTTGCACCAAAATAATAATCATAATTTTCGGGATGCTTAATTCCCTTAAGATGTGTTTGTAGATCATAAGATTGATCATTTGGGATTGATGAAACGGTGGCAATGACATTCCTCGAGACACCAACGACACAGTTATCGGCATTGGCGACTTGCTCGAGCTCATCTAATGTAATCGCCTGCGCAAGAGAAACCCGGTAGGAATCTTCTTGGCTCATCTTGGAATTTTTGTTTTTCACCTTTATTTTTTTTGTTAAGAGACCGCGTTCTGATTTCTCTGATTTTAGCAAGCAGCGATTATTTGCTGTCACAATAAATTCATAACCAGTCTCAAATACAACTTCTCGATGTTGGCTTATTTGAAGCTTTTCTCTATTTAAGAGTGCTTCCTGCTGAAAAGTTGTAACATCAACCTTGTTATTTAAGAAAACACTTGGAGCTGTTACAAATTGGCTTATAGAAGAGGGACAAGATTGACTACTTGGAGAGGTTAATGCCGCCGTCTTTATCCCCCCCGAACATCCCAGAAGAAAAAAAATAGCAATGATAAAAACTAAATTTAAAATTTTCACAAAAGCTCCTCTTGTCTTTTTGTAAAATCAAATAAACGTACAAATGATTTTACAAAATGAGACATCTCACTTAGTCCAATCGGATTTTTAAAAATTGCATAAAGATTTTTAGGGTATAGATTTAGCAAACCACTTTGTTACAAGAGGGAAATTGGTCTAAAGGCTAGGGGCAAAATAGAAGGAGTGTTTCAGAACAACACGTTTCTTCAAAAAGGCAGAAGGCGCATGGGTGTTGTACGCATACGCCTCTTCAAAGATACCAACATCTTATCTTGACTCGGTTTAATCTTTTGGAATCATGTAGGAGTGAAAAACTCCGTCTTGAATTACAAGACCGGCAGCCATTCCAAGTGTCGCATTGTAAACCTTGTCGGCGTGAAGATCTTGAAAGCTATACATATAAACGCCTTTACCATTAGGATCCGTACTCTTAGTTTGGATAAAATAAGTTAGAATTCTGTTTTGATTAACACCATGAGATCTTTCATATGGAGCAGATCCTGATGAGGAAACCGCAAGAGTTCTATAAAGTGGAAGCGTATTTTGTTTAAAGGTGTAACAAGTTTGTCCACTGTCAGAGTAATGTGAAATACTAATTTCCGTATCATACTCTGGAGCGCCAGGGTTAGGATAAAGTGGATTGAGATGTTTAAAAATTCGCTTGTAGGCATTCCCCAATCCGAAAATATCTTGAAGCACATCTCGATCGTTGAGTGGAGCTCCCCTAGTATGTCGAAAAACAAGGGCCTCAATGCCATCTAAAACACCGTCATTATCTGTATCGGGATCATTTTTATCTGCTACTTTTTTGATTGTTCCAGAGGGATTTAAGTTTTGCATAATAGCTTCTTCGCATTCATTCAATAAATCGATATCATCATCATTTCTTTTAGATTCTGGACAAGGGGTCAGCCCACCAAGCTGTTTTGTTTTCTGAAGATAATGGAAAAAGTCTGAATACCCATCTCCCTTAGACTGTCCTATTCTAGGAGTTGATCGCAGCTGAGGATTGAGACCATATTTAATCTCATCAACATCACAAACACCATCAC
>JBDHWX010000072.1:0-9201 GCA_039810365.1 Bdellovibrionales bacterium
ACTGGCAATAAGCTTCATGACTTTACATATTGAAAGTGTGTGTTCTAACAACCCCCCTATAAAGGCATGGTGTACACTCTTTGCAGCAGGACACCTTTTAAAAAGAGGCTGGATTTCATTATCATTAAGGGTATTTTCT
Source organism: Bdellovibrionales bacterium (assembly GCA_039810365.1). Taxonomy (GTDB): domain Bacteria; phylum Bdellovibrionota; class Bdellovibrionia; order Bdellovibrionales; family JAEYZS01; genus JAEYZS01. The sequence goes on from JBDHWX010000072.1 coordinate 140, forward strand.
AACAATTTTTTTAAAAATGAGTTTTTAACTTCTCCAACAATACCCATGAGCTCCTGAAACATTTCATGAATATCATACTTTGAAACTGGCAAAAAATCAGCAATTTGAATATCGCCAGAGGGAATAAGCTCTACATTATGAATCACAATTTGATTGCGATTTTGAAATTTTTGAACAGTTCCTTTAACCAGAACAAAATCATCAATCTCAAAAATTTCGTTCACTTCATGTGCCTGATCCCAAACGCGCGCATCAACATGCCCTGTTATATCAGACAAAGTTACACTTAAATATGAGTTTCCTTTTTTATCTGTTCCTAGATTTTTATCTTTAACAAGAAAAGCTGTACGAATATTTTGTGCTGGTTTTAAATCCTTAATAAAAACTTTATCCAAAATATATCCCTACTTCTTTTTGCGTGTTGATGAGGCCTTTTGACAATAGTTATGAATATAATCCTGATATTTGACAATCAACTTTTTCATAGTATGAAATTTTTGAACATCCCATTTTGCCCCATTGGCCTCTGAAATTGGTACAATTTCTCTGGTTGAGGATGTTAGAAAAACTTCATCAGCCTGAGAAAGCTCCTGAAGATTAAACCCGCGCTCTTCTCGAGCCATTCCCATTTCTTTGGCAAGCCCTATAACAATCCTGCGTGTTATCCCCTCTAAAATATCGAATTCTACCGGCGGAGTGATTAACACATTATCTTTGACCATAAAGATGTTGGAGGTTGTGCCCTCTGTAATCATATTTTCTTTGTTTACCATAAAGGTTTCAAAAGCATCATATTTCTCACCATCAATATAGGCCAAAACATTATTGAGGTAATTACCAGACTTAATATTCGGATCAAGAGCTTTCTTTGAGTTTCGAAGTCTTGTCGTCACATGAATCTTGGCACCCATTTTGTAATACTTTTCATCTATCTGATGAAATGGATACATGATGATAACTTCGTTTGGAGTTTTTGCAAGCCGCTTACTCATTCCTATAGGGCCCTGACCACGCGAAATCTGAATGCGCATATAGATATTATCGCAGGAGACTTGCTCGTAGATTTTATAAATGTGATCAATCATCTGAGACTGTGTTTTTCCCAAGTCCATTTGAATAAAATCAGCAGATCGAAAAAGTCTGTTAATGTGCGATTCGATTTCAAAAAAAATACGGTCATAAGATCTTGTTACTTCATAGATGGCATCACCAAATAAAAACCCTCTATCAAAAACAGATATCCTGGCTTCATCTGGAGAAGTTATAACGCCATTAATACTCACAAGTTCATTCATAATGCCTCCTCACACATCTTTTCTGCTAAACTAGAATCAGTAAAAGTCACCTGGGAAAGAGATATTTTATCTTTGTTATAAAAGATAAAATAGAATCTTCCGACCGTTGCATAAAAATATCGAAAGTCTTTTGTATGTATACGCAATCCCGTTTTAAAAACAGTACTCTTAAAAAACGAAGTCACATCTAAGATAACTCGACAGCCATTTCCAAAAATCTCGTCATTTTGTTTTACTATTTTTGTCCAGCTCAAAAAAAAGACCTTATATTCACTTGACGGTGCATCTGGAAAATCAAATTGCACATTGATTCCTCCACCACCAGATCGCTTCAGATAGGCATTCCAATCAATTTGCCCTCCAAAATCTCTAAAATCAAATTGGTAATTTTTTCCATCTAAGGCATTTCCATGTTCTTGAGTCACTTTAACATTTACGGGAAGCGGCTGAAATATTTCATACGGTGATCGATTCATATTAAATCCAGGCGTAGCAGATGCTTTTATCAAATCCATTAAAGGCCGTGGAAATACAATATCAAAATTTAAATCCTGAGCTGCTACCAATTCATAATCGTGATTTTCAAATTGTTTTGTTTTTTGACATGAGACAAATAAAATCAGAACAACAAACAGTGTAAGATTTTTCATTCTTTGATGTCCTCCATACGCTCCTTTAAAGAAAGGGCAGGTAGATAGTAAGGTGATATAAAAAGTGCGGTTTTGAGATAGCTATCACTTTGCTGATTATTGCGCTGGTAAAAAGCAACTTCTGCTAATCCTGTTATTGCTCCAAGATCGTTTTTTCTAATCTTCAACACTTTATTAAAATTATCTGTGGCACAACTCCAATTCTTATCTTTTAAACAAATTTTTCCTAAAAAATAAAAAGGTAATGGTTCCTCAGTATTCGTCAATATCGGCTGAAGAGCTGCCTTTGCGTCAGAGTCGCGTCCCAACTTCCATAGCGTGTACGCATGCAAGATCTGATTTGAAACATTATGATAACTTGAAGTTAGGAGGCCCTCTAAAATTTCTTTTCCTTTTAACTTTTCAGACCCACGAAACTTAGCATAACCATAGAGAGTTTTTAAATCCATATTCTCTGGTTGCCCATCCCGCATTTGCTTAACCCATTCGGAAATCTGATCCCACGTTATCATATTATAATAAGTTAAATCTGAAATATGATCGCTCGTAAGGTCTGGATCTATTGTGAGACTCTTAGATATAGCTTGTGTCATGCTTTCCATATCCTTTTTTAGAAAAAAGATATAAGCACTTGCAATAAGGAGTTCCTGTCGATATTGCATTTCTGAATCTACTTGAGACTTTATAATGCTTAGTAATCTTTCAATCTGCTCAAGAGTTCCGTTGCTTTCTGAGCCGTCATGAATAGCACGAGATAAAATCCCAGTTAAACTCAACAAGACTGCTCCATTCTTTGCCCCTTTATCCAGGGCTTGCATCACCTCGATTTGAGCTGAAGAAATCTTGTCACTCAAATATTCGACAACTCCGTTGTTATAAATCGCTTGAAGATACTGGGAATCTATTGCCTGTGATTTTTTAAAAAATTCTTGGGCTTGTTCTAGATTAAAGTTTTTAATCTGCATGATTCCCATGAGATTATAAACTTGCGTTTGCATTTTTTGTGATATGGGCAAAAGCATAAGTGTTTCAAGTTCATGGTTGGCCCCAATAGCATCACCCGCAGCGTACAATGCGTACGATAATAAGTAGCGTGCCTCAAAATCATTATGATTCATTTCTATGATCTTTTTGAGATCCTGTGTCGCTCTATTCCAATCCCCATAGCTCATTTCTCGTATTGCGCGATTTCGAATATCAACAACGCTTAATGGAATTTCTTTTTTAGGCCAAAAGAAGTAAAATCCGGTAGCTATAATAAAAATGATCAAAAATAGTTGAATAATAAAATTTCTCTTAGCCCTACTTTTGAGTTCTTTTTCTGAAATATATTTTTTTACAATCTGCTGGGGGTCTTCTTCAATATTTGGCGATGTGGCTTGGGCATCCTGCTTCGTTTGATTTTTCTTACCTTGCTCAATTTTTTCTTCTATTTTATGTAATTCCTCTTTAACACTCTCAATAAGATTGTCTTTGCTTCCGCTAAAACTTAGTATTTTATCACTCAAATCTTCGGTTAAAACATCTGTCACACTGTTCGTAATGGTATTGTCTGATCTAAATTCTTTACTATTTTTAATTTTATTAATAATTTCATGAAAATCTTCTTCATCACGAATATACTTCCACCTTGAAAATTTTTTTGCGATTTCATCAATGAGTGCAAACTCTTTAGAATAAAGCCCTTGAACAACCTCATCAAATGTAAAGGGTCCCTTGATTTCTCCTGATGATTTGATCAGCCATTGGCCATCTTGATTTTCAGCACCCATCTCAATCCTTTGAGAAAATTAATGTCGAAAGTGGCGTACTCCCGTCAATACTAAATTTACCCCGAGTCTTTTTGCTGCGGCAATCACTTCTTCGTCTTTAATGGAACCGCCAGGCTGTATAACCCAGAAAATATTATGCTGAGCTATCACCTCTATAGAATCTGAGAAAGGAAAAAACGCATCAGAAGCCAGCACAGGTCTTTGTATGCCCTTATGATACTGATTCATACGCTGAATTGCCTGATGAACACTATCTATACGGCTGACTTGCCCCATACCTAGACCTAAGGAGAGTTCGTTTTCTACAATAGCAATCGCATTGCTTTTAAGACTTGCACAAACTTGCCAAGCAAAGAGTAAATCTTTTTTGATTTCTTCTGATGGCTTCTCACCATAAATCTTCCAATCAGAGTTCCAAACAGAACAAACCTGATCTGAAGATTGTAATAAATAACCACCCGATATGGTCCGAAGCTCGTATTCTCTTTTGTGATACGAAGGATCGTATTCTAAAATGCGAAGGTTTTTTTTCGTTAAAAAAAGATTTAAAGCCTCAGAAGAGTAGGATGGTGCCACAATACATTCCAAAAATATTTTTGATAATTCTTTTGCTATCTCAATTGTCACATTTTGATTGAGAGCTACAATCCCACCAAATACACTGACAGGGTCTGCCTTAAGTGCTCTTTGTGTTGCCTCTAAAAGATTTTTCCCGATGGCAACGCCACAAGGGTTATTATGTTTCACAGCAACACAGCATGGATTCTGAAATTTAAAACACAAATCTGCCGCATTATCGATGTCTAAAAGATTATTGTAAGAAAGCGCCTTCCCCTGAAGAATTTTGGCGTGATGAAGACCATAGGATACTTCTCGTCCCTTGAGCCAAAGGGCTCTTTGCTGTGGATTCTCACCATAACGTAAACTCTGTATCACCTCTGTCCCAAAGGAAATTTCATTTTCTCTCAATATATCTGCGCTGAACTGTCGAGCGATCATGGCATCATAGGAAGAAATATGAAAAAAAAGTTTTGCCGCAAGTTCTTTTCGTAACTCTAAAGTTGTGCCACCTTCTAAAATTTTTTTGTAGTCTAAGGGATCACAAATAACCGTAATTTGTTCGTAATTTTTAGCAGCAGCCCTTAAAAGAGCTGGGCCTCCAATATCAATATATTCTGTAAGTTCTCTGTCTGATAGATTTTTATTTTTGTATTCTTCAAAGGGATAAAGATTTCCAATAACCAGATCAAAAGGTTCAATCTTATAATCTTGCATAAGAGCCATGTCCTGTGAATTTTCTAAGCGGGCAAGAAGTGACATATGAATTTTTGGATGAAGAGTTCTAACCCGGCCATCCATGACTTCTGGAAAACCCGTTTGCTCAGAAACTTCAATTACAGGAATCGCATTTTCTTTAAGATATTTTGCAGTTCCACCCGTAGAGACAACACGTAGTCCTTTTTTTACAAGTGGGGCTAAAAAGTCTTTAAGACCTGTTTTATCGGAAACACTCACAAGGGCATTTTTAAACATTAAAGAGAAACCTTTGACATTAAATATTTTATATCGTCATTGGTAAGATCAATTCCTGCTCCAAGGTAACCTGTTACCTCTTTTTTATCAAGGAAGTCATCTGCACCACCAACGAGATATATACCGTGAAATACGGAATATCTCAATGCTGCTCTTAAATGCGGTTTGTCTTTTGCAAAATCAAAGGCATCAAATGCAAAAGAAAGCGTTTTGGGAATGATGTGGTATTCCATTCCCAAACCACCCGAATTCTCTATAACTCCAACCTTGAATGTAAAGTCATAAAAATTCTTAGCAAAGAGTGCTGTGAGTTTGAACTTATTTTTATAGGTAAACGTTTCATCTTTTGTTGTGGTTCCACCACCTGAGGTTGTGTCCGTAATCACACGCTCACGAACGCCCTTGGGATCATCCACAATTCCCAACTCATAGTACCGATCAAGTCCAGGTTGAAGTCTAACAGAAACAAAAGTTTTAGCCTCACCCACATCTGTTAAATAATCTGTATGAAAATCAATACTCGTTGTTAACTTATTAGCGGTACCCAAGAAGTTATTTACATTTGTAATGGTCTGATTAATGTTGTCGGCTGTTTCATCATCGTTGATCAATCGGCCAAGGGTTCCCTTTCCAGAATTTAATTTATCACTGACTTCCTCAAAGTTCTTTGTGATACCATCAAATCTTGCAAGACCACGATTGAATTTTTCAAATGATGCTTTGAATCCCTCGTCTGAAGGATCATTAATAAGGGCTTTGATCTCGCCCGTCACAGAATGAAGATTGTCGACAATCTCTTTAACCTCGCCCTTTTTCTCACTTGTAATTTCGGCGATATCACCCGTTAAGGTTTCAAGGTTTCCGATAATTCGACCTACGGGGGTTGAGCGATCCCCATCACCAGTCATTGATTTTTTAAGAGTATCTGCGATATCACTCAGTGAACTTGTTAGGTTACTGACCTGATTCATGACACTGTCAAGAGAACCTTTATTGGCAACAATCATAATCTGTGAGCCGTTCGGCATATCTTCAAGATCTAAACTTCCTGGGACAATTTCCACATAACGATCACCCAAAATACCTTGGGCACGGATCTCAATACTTGAAGCACTCGTTACCTTAACCTGCGGTTTAAGAACAACATCTATTTTGGCGTGACCATTCCAAAGACTAATTTCTTTAATAATTCCTACATCGATGCCCGCCATTTTAACATTACTGTTCTTAATCAAACCTGTTGCATCATCAAGGGTAAACCAGTAAGTTTTGGAGCGACCAAGATAAGACGGATCCTTGCTCACGCCAATGGTCATATAGGCTATGAGAAATGATATCCCTATAACAAGTATTCCAACTTTAAGTTCTGTCGTACGAAGCAAATTCACTTGCGATGAATCCCTTTATCTACAAATTTTCTTACAAGAGGGTTTTGTGATGCTAAAAACTCTTCTGGAGTTCCATATAACAAAACCTTTCCACTATCTAACATGGCAATATAGTTAGCTAATCGGAAGGCTGCTGTTAAATCATGAGACACCACAACCGTTGTTAATCCCTCTCGATGTCCTTGCGTCTCTACAATTAAATTATCCACCATTTCTGTTAAAATTGGGTCTAATCCTGTTGTTGGCTCATCGTAAACAAGAATTTCTGGATCAAGGGCTATTGCGCGCGCTAAACCCACCCGCTTTTGCATACCTCCGCTAATTTCTGCTGGCAGTTTTTTAAAATGTTTTTCTTCAATTCCAACAGACAAAAGTCTGGATTTGGCAATTTCGTAGCGGTCATTTCTCTTGAGATCTTTTCGATGTTCATTGAGCGGAAACATGACATTTTGAATAACGGAGTGATCATCAAAAAGTGCCGCTCCTTGGAAAAGAACTCCAAATTTTTTTCTCATTTCAATTTTTTCTGTTGGCGAAAGATGAGAACAACTTTTTCCAAGAACCTCAATATCTCCACCTGTTGGTTTATAGATTCCAATAATATTTTTTAAAAGAACACTTTTTCCTGTTCCAGAAAATCCAATAACAAAGGTAATGGCACCTTTTAAAATTTGAAGATCAATACCTTTTAAAACAGGCTCATTTTCTCCAAATCTCATTTGTAAATTTTTGATTTCAATTGCGTACATATTTATAGCCTTAACGTTCCCGCATCAAACATTGCGACAATTTTTGTTAGAAAATAATCTAAGATGATGATGGTGACCATACTGGCAACAACACCATAGTTGGTTGCATCTCCAACACCCTTGGCGCCACCCTTAGTATTATAGCCCTTGTACGTACAAATTGTAGAAAAGATAGCTCCAAAGATAGACGCCTTAAAAAGGCCTTCGTTAATGTCTCGTGGTTGCACAAACATTTTTAGTTTGGCGACAAAAACAGCAGGATCAAGTTTGATAATATAGGCAACTAGAATGTAAGCACCAATCATAGCCACAAAATCAAAAAAAGCGCACAAAAGTGGCGTACTCAAAATAGAAGCTAAAATTCGGGGTGCCACAAGATAATTTTTGGCATCAACACCCATAACATCGAGTGCATCAATTTGTTCTGTTACCCTCATGGTCCCAAGGCGAGCCGCCATTGCACCACCAGCGCGTGCAGAGATAATAAGACCTGTCAAAACAGGACCAAGTTCTCGCGCAACAGCAAGCCCTGTAACTGGGCCAACAAGATTGTCTGCATTCACTATAGAAAGTCCAATCCAAGCTTGAAATGCAAAAACAAGACCCGTAAAGGCACCTGTTAAAAAAATAATAACAAGTGAACCGTTACCCACAAACTCCATGTGATAAATGACTTCCTTAAAACGAGAAGGTTTTTTGAACCACCACCTGATAGACTCATAAAAAAATACACTCACGCGTCCAACTTCCATAATATAATTATGAAAAAAATTATGGAGAAATTGTTGAATATAACTATTTATTTTTGACACTCGTCCCACCATTTAGGTAAATTCTCGGAATGCGCAAACTCACGTCGGTAAGCAACTCATAACTAATCGTATTAACCTGTCTTGCCAAATCTTCTGCACTTAAAAGTTCTGACTCTCCTGCCTCACCATATCCCCAGACCGTCACATGGTCTCCCACTTTGGGGTTCAAATGCCTAAGATCTGTTAAATCCAACATACAATAATCCATACAAATTTGCCCAATCACAGGACAGCGTTGCCCCTGATAAAGCATCCAGGCTTGATTTGATAAACCTCGTTGATAACCATCTCCATAACCGATTGTCACAACCGCAATGAGAGATTCTCGCAGACTCTTCCATGTTCCATTATAAGAAACACTTTCTCCCTTTTTGATTTTTTTAAGTGAGGCAATAGAAGCTTTAAGAGACATAATTGGTTTTAAGTTTGTCTTTTTTCCTTGACCATTTAGCCTTGGATATCCGTAAAGGGCAATACCAGGTCTTGCTCCCAAATAGTTCTTATCTTGATGATAGGCTTCTGTTCCAGAATATCCGTTGAGTATGGCATCACTATTTAGTGAGTGTGAATATTGAAAATAATTCTTTAGCTCTTTTTCAATTTTTACAAAATATTTCATTTGATGATGTGTCACACCATCTTCTAAAAACGAATCATGACTTTGTGAAAAATGAGTACAAATACCTTCAACTTTTACACCTTTTTGATCCTGTAAAAAATTTGTAATTTTTGATAAATCATTATATTGAAAACCGAGTCGAGACATTCCTGTGTCAAATTTTAAATGCACCTTTGAAACTTGATTTTTTTGTAAGAGATAAAGAGCCTCAAAAGTACTAATGACAGGGGTTAAATGTTGTTGA
>JBDHWX010000073.1:0-9165 GCA_039810365.1 Bdellovibrionales bacterium
GTAAGGGAAGGAGGGATTTTTCCCTCTTTTATTTATGAACTTTCGGGAGTTTGAAAAGAGAAAAAAAGACCATATTCAATTGTCCTTACAACAAGAAAACCAAGCCATTGGTTTTTCTGGTTTGGACCGTATTTACCTATCTCACGAAGCCCTGCCCAATATTAATTTTTCAGATATTTCATTAGAAACAAAAATTTTAGATAAAAAAAGAAAAACGCCATTTTATGTGGGGTCTATGACAGCGGGTCATCCAGAGGCAGTGGAGGTCAACCGTAGAATTGCTGAAGCGTGTCAAAATCGAGGCTGGATTATGGGGGTTGGTTCACAAAGGCGACAGCTTTTTGAAAAAGATCTTCTTAATGAATGGTCAAATTTAAGGAAGAAAGCTTCCAAGGCCTCTTTGATTGGCAATATTGGGATATCTCAGTTAATTCGAACCAAAATCGCAGATATTCAAAGGCTTGTTGATTCTATTCATGCAGAGGGGATTTTTATTCATCTTAATAGTCTTCAGGAAAGTCTTCAACCCGAAGGAACCCCACAATTTAAAGGTGGTCTTTTAGCCATAGAGCAGCTTTGCAGAAAACTAGAGGTTCCTGTTTTGATTAAAGAAACAGGATGTGGTTTTTCTTCTAAAACATTAAAAATATTAAAAAATACCGGAATCCGGGCCGTTGATTTAAGTGGGCTTGGAGGAACCCATTGGGGGCGCATTGAGGGTGGGCGCAGCCAGGAGCCTTATCATGTGCGTGCTGCAAAAACTTTTCAAGACTGGGGGATTGGAACTGTTCAATCTCTACTAAATGGAATAAAGATAAAACCTGATTACGAACTTTGGGCTTCAGGTGGGGTTCGAACGGGCCTTGATGCAGCCAAGCTTCTCGTTTTGGGTGCCCGGGCGGTCGGTTATGCGCAGCCAGTTTTAAAGGCAGCCCTTGAAGGCTCTCAAAGTTTAAATAGCTGGATGGAAACTATAGAGTTTGAACTTAAAACCGCAATGTTTGTAACAGGAACTCATCGAGTTGAATTGTTAAGAAAAGTTGAGGCGTCATGGAAATAGAATTTTTAAAAGAGCCATCATCAGAAAAAAAATATGCAGAAAAAGAAGGTCTCTTTACAGGCTTTTCTAAGCTGACTCGTGAGATGCGCTACCAAAAACTTTTAGAAGCAGATCTTATTAATCCCAAAGAATATGAATTTCTCAAAAACGAAATGCCCATGGACTCTTCTTTGGCTGATCACTTTATCGAAAATGCACTTGGCTATTACAAATTGCCAGTTGGTATTGCAGTTAATTTTTGTATTAACGGCCAAGATAAAGTGATTCCCATGGCGGTTGAAGAAACCTCCATCATCGCAGCGGCTAGCAAAACTGCAAAGTGGGTAAAAAATAATGGTGAGATCCTCACTCGTACCATCGGTAAAGAGATTATCGGTCAAATTCAAATTGCAAAAGCAAAAAGACCAGATTTGAGTATTGAAAAAATCATGAATCATAAAAACCATCTTATTGAAAAAGCCAATCAGATTGCTGAGGGTATGGTGAAGCGTGGGGGTGGAGTTTGTGATATCGGTGCCAGAAAAATAGATCGCCCTGATGGTCAAACTATGGTGGTGTTCCATGTTTTGATGAATCCTTGTGATGCCATGGGAGCTAATGTTATCAACCAAGTTTGTGAAAGCTTAAGAACCATCATTGAAGAATTAACAGAAGAAACTGTGACCATGTGTATCCTCTCAAACCTTGTGGATACTAAAATAACTGAGGCAAAGGTTGTTTTAAAAAATATAGACCGTGAAGTGGCAGAAGGTATTGTTGAGGCCTCACTTTTTTCAGAGTTAGATCCTTATAGGGCTGCAACAAACAATAAGGGTGTTATGAACGGTATTGATGCGGTTCTTATTGCAACAGGCAATGACTGGAGAGCCGTTGAAGCAGGTGTTCATGCCTATGCTGTTCGAGAGGGGCAGTATCGTTCTATTACCAAGTGGGAGATAAAAGATAGAGATCTTGTGGGAACACTGCGTGCCCCTATTGTTGTGGGAACAGTTGGGGGAGTGACACAACTTCATCCTATGGCAAAACTTGCTTTAAAACTTATGCGCATCCAATCAGCCGAAGAACTTTCTCAAATAGCAGCAGCAGTTGGACTCGTACAAAATTTAGGAGCGCTCAAGGCCCTTTCTGGTGTTGGTATTGTACAAGGCCACATGAGGCTTCATGCTGGCAATTTAGCTCTACAGGCCGGTGCACACGGTGATGAAATTGCAGCTGTACAAAATATTTTACAAAAACTTTTAGATTCTCAAAAGAAAATTTCTGTGGGTGATGCCCAAGATATTTTGCAAAAAATAAGAGAAAAAACGTTTTGATGATAGAATCAGAAAAGTCATATCATCTCTCTGTGCCAAGCAAAACTTTTTTAGTCGGTGAGTATGGCGCTCTTCTTGACGGGCCAGCCATTCTCGTCAATACACTTCCCCGATTTGAACTGAATCTGTATTTGAATAATGCTAAAGAATATTATGTGAATCCCATAGAAAATGAAAAAAATCCTCTTCATCTCTTTTGGAATGAAAATGAAGATTTTCTTCTTGATTTTGATTCTGAGTTTCGCGATCCCTATGATGGCGGCGGTGGTTTTGGGGCCTCCAGTGCTCAATGGGCCATGTATTATGCTTTTACACATCAATATCAAGAGCCTTTGAAATCACTTTTTGATAAAACGCAGAATCAGACAGACTTTTTAAAGACTCTTGATTTTTCGTTTATTCAAAATTTTTTAAAAAAATATCGTTCATACTCCCAGGATCAATATAAACCAAGTGGTTATGATGTTCTTTCTCAGTGGATAGGTAAAGTTGCCTTTATAGATGTTAAAAATAAAATTTTAAAAAGATTGGATTGGCCATTTGATGACTTGCTATTTGGTTTGGTTAAGGGCCAAGAAAAGATTCCAACTCATGAACATTTACGTGAACTTAAGGGAATTCCAGAAAAAGAAATTAGCAATATTGTGCAAGAGACATTGAAAGCATTTGAAATCCGAAACTCTCAAGTTTTCGTTCGAACGATCAAGGAATCTTATGATCTTTTTAAAAAAGCAAACCTTGTAGCTCCTCGCGCAGTCGAGCAGATTGAACGGCTACTCAAAATTGACGGAGTGGTTGCGGCCAAAGGATGTGGGGCTTTGGGTGCTGATGTTTTTTTATTGGTGATTGTAAAAGACAAATGGAATAGTTTTATAAGTCAAATAACAGCAGAGGGATTCCCTCTTGTTGCAACGTCTCTTCAAATTTCTCATGGACTAGAAATACAAAGCAATTTCAACTCGACAGAGGGAGTTCTTCATTGATAAAAGGTTTTATGGTTTGGAAAGCCTCGGCCCCCTCCAATATTGCTTTAATTAAATATATGGGAAAGCTCGACTTTGCCAAAAATATTCCGTCCAATGCTTCTTTAAGTTACACTCTTGAAAATCTAAGAACCTATGTGACTTTAGAAAAAACATCTTCTTCTCAAGATATGTGGGAGCCTCTTCAGCAGGAGGGATGCTTAACGGTCCAACTTTCAAAATCCGCCATTGATCGATTCGTAAATTTTTTTAAGAAATTAAAAACGTATTATCGAGTACAAGAAAATTTTTTGATTCGTTCTGCAAATAATTTTCCTTCTGATAGTGGTATGGCATCTTCAGCTTCAAGTTTTGCAGCATTAACCTCTGTAGCCCATCAGGCATTTTTAGAACTTGGATATAAAAATCATTCAGGACTTGAACTCTATCAGATGTCTCGTGAGGGGTCGGGTTCGTCTTGTCGAAGTTTTTTTTCTCCTTGGGCTATTTGGAAAGGTGAGGAAGTTTTTAAACCGGATATTAAGTTTAATCTGATACATAGGTTGATTCTTGTGGATGCCAAGAAGAAAGAAGTTTCATCAGGTGAAGCGCATAAAAGAGTTGAGTCGAGTTTGCTAAACCAGGGGAGATCACAGAGAGCCCAACAGCGTCTCGATGATCTGATTGTTGCATTTAACTCTAATAATTGGCCGTTAGCTTATGAAATCGTTTGGGCAGAGTTTTGGGATATGCATACACTTTTTGAAACATCATACCCACACTTTCGTTATATGAATTCAGAGAGTATTCGAGTTTTGTACGAAATTGATAATCAGTGGAAAACTTTTGGTTCTGGACCCCTCGTTACGATGGATGCAGGCCCCAATATTCATCTGCTATTTCGTAGCGAAGATGAAGCCAAGATATATGAAAAAATTTTTAAAGAGAAAAATATAAAATGCATTTAAAAATATTTGGTAAAGCTATTATAGCGGGAGAGCACGCCGTGATTCGCGGGAGTCCTGCCGTTGTGTTTCCGTTAAAGACTAGATTCTTAGAAGTTTCTTATCAAGATACACCAATAGAATTTGAAGCTAACTTTGAAGGAGATATGAAAGAAGATCTCTCGTTGGTCTTTTGGGGAACCCTTGAAAAAGCATTGAAGATTTTAAATCGAAAACATAGTGAGCTTAACGGCGAGCTTTTACTCAATAATACCGTGGCTGTCGGAGCTGGAATGGGGGCTTCGGCAACCCTTTGTGTTGGCATTGGAAGGTTTTTTCAACAGAAGAAATGGATCACAGAAAAAAATCTATATGAATTTTGTAGACAACTGGAGAACCTTTTCCATGGTGAAAGTAGTGGAGTGGATATTGCTGCTGCACTTTGTGGCGAGCCCATTGAGTTTCAAAGACCATCAAAAATTCAAAAGGTTCGTATGAAATGGCAACCTAAATTTTATTTATCTTACTCTGGACAAAGAGGCATCACATCAGAGTGTGTTCGAGTGGTAAAAGAACTTTGGGAGTTGAATCCAAAAGAAGGACAAAAAATTGATGACGATATGAGAGATAGTGTTTTTATGGTTCAAAAAGCACTTTCTCAAGAGGAGTCTCTAGGACTTTTTGATATGATACAGGCCATAAATAAGGCGCGGAGTTGTTTTGAAAGATGGGGCTTAACGGCCGGTATCTTAAATGAGCATATGAGAAAAGTTATGGAAATGGGGGCTTTGGCTGCCAAGCCAACAGGCTCTGGACGCGGAGGATTTGTTTTAAGTCTTTGGAAAGATCATCCCTCATTAGAGCTGCAAAAAAAATTGCAACTCATCTCACTTTAAGTTTTGATGCCACTCGTAGAGTGCAATGCTCGTTGCTGCCATGACATTTAAAGATTCACAGGCTGATAAAATAGGTATAGTTAAAACGTTTTTCTGTAAATTTTCGGGTATGCCTTGGCCTTCTTCGCCTACAACAAGACTTAAATTTTTCGGCCATTGAAAACCAGAAAGATTTTGACCGTTCATATCCAGACTATAACAATTTTGAAGATCACGGTGAAGGTCTTGAAGAGAGGGGCCGATTTCAAAATTCATTTTTAAGACCATGCCACTGGAGGCTCGAACAGCCTTTGGGTGGTAGGGGTTGGCACTTTCTTTAAGAAGGATTATTTTTTTAACTCCAAAAGCAGCACTCGAACGTACAATAGCACCAAGGTTTGCAGGATCTTGAACAGGTAAAAAAAGCTCAAGGCCTTGTGGGGGTTCCTTATTCCAGATTGGTACAGGTGGAAGATTCATGACGAGAATAGGCTCTTCTGTAATGAAAATATCGAGTTCTTTAAAAAGGTGTTTGGAAAGAAATAAAACTTTTTTATGAAAACCGACACGACGTTCTTGTTCTTCTGAAAAAACAAGAATGGATTGGATTTGGTCCTCAAGCTTGGGATTTTTAAGAACTTCATAAATGATTTTGGACCCCATAACTAAAAAGAGCTTTTCTTTTTTAATTCCTTGGGATTTGAGTAGTTTTAAAAGTGTTTTGAAATAGGAATTACTTGAGCTTTCAATGGTTTTCAGTCTTGTCATAGAAAGAGCATTATGGGATAAATGAAGGTCTATGGCAACTCAAATACAAGACATTGTTCAAGCAGCTCTAGAAGCATTTCAAAAGGCACAAAACCTTAAAGATTTATACGATTGTAAGGTTCAGTTTTTAGGAAAAAACGGAAGTCTTTCTGGCATTATGAAATCCATGAAAGATTTGCCTCCAGATCAAAAACCTCTTTTTGGTCAAAAGGTCAATGAAGCTAAAAAATCTTTAGAGGAAGCTTATGGAAAATACTTTCAGGAGTTGACTCAAAAAGAAATTTCACTAAAGCTTTCTACGGAAAAAATAGATATTACGCTTCCAGGCCCCAATCTTTCTCGGGGAACACAGCATCCGATCTCAATGGTTATTGAGGAAATCGTTTCTATACTTGCGCGCCTGGGATATTCCGTTCGGCATGGTCCCTTAATTGAAACTGATTTTTACAATTTTGAAGCCTTAAATGTTCCAGCAGATCACCCTGCGCGCGATATGCAAGATACTTTTTATATCGATAAAAAACACGTTTTAAGAACACAAACGAGTCCCATACAAATACGAACCATGCAATGTGAAAAACCGCCTTTGAGAATTATTGGGCCAGGTTCTGTTTTTAGAAAAGATAGTGATGTTTCTCATGCCCCCATGTTTCATCAAATCGAAGGACTTTATATTGATAAAAAAGTTTCTATGGGCGAGCTGAAGGCAACACTCACGTACTTTACAAGAGAATTTTTTGGTGGCGGTGATCTTAAAACAAGATTTCGTCCTAGTTTTTTTCCTTTTACAGAACCATCAGCTGAAGTTGATGGGACTTGCCCGTTTTGCCACGGCAAAGGATGTCGTATGTGTAAACAATCGGGCTGGATTGAGCTTGGTGGCTGTGGCCTCGTTCATCCCAATGTTTTACGGGTTTCGGGAATTGATCCTGATCAGTGGCAAGGTTTTGCTTTTGGTTTTGGAGTTGAGAGAATGGCAATTTTAAAATACGGAATTGAAGATATTCGCCTCTTTGCTGAAAATGACGTGCGCTTCTTGGAGCAATTTTTATGAAAATTTCACTTCAATGGCTAAATGATTATGTGGATGTGCAGGATTATTTGAAAAATGCTGATGCGTTAGCGGATATTTTAACCCTTAAAGGATTAGAAGTTGAAGGGGTTGAAAATTTTGCTAAGCAGTTTCAAAATGTGGTCGTTGGCCAGATTTTAGAAAAGGGGCAACATCCCAATGCTGATAAGCTGACACTTTGTCAGGTGACAACGGGAGAAGGGCGAGTTCATCAAATTGTTTGTGGGGCTAAAAACCATAAGCAAGGAGATCGTATTGTGGTAGCCCTTCCTGGGGCTATTTTACCAGGAAATTTTGCTATTAAACTTTCCAAGATTCGCAATGTGGAATCTCAAGGCATGCTTTGTAGTGAAAGAGAACTGGGGTTAAGTGAGGAATCTGAAGGGATTTTAATTTTACCAGAAGATGCTCCCATCGGAAAACCATTTGCAGAATATAAGGGACTTGATGATGTGATCTTCGAGCTTAAGGTGACTCCCAATAGAGCTGATTGTCTTAGCCATTATGGTTTGGCTCGAGAAATTTCTTGTGTTTTAAATAGACCTCTTAAAACGAAATTTGAAATTAAATTTGAAAAACTTCATGGATCGACAAAAGAAAAAATTTCTGTAGATGTTCAAAATAAAGAAATGTGTCCACGTTATACAGGACGCTATATTGAAAATGTCCAGATTGGTCCAAGCCCTGATTGGTTGAAAAAAAGAATTGAGTCTGTTGGGCAAAAATCAATTAATAATATTGTGGATATCACAAACTTTGTCATGCTCGAACTTGGTCAGCCTCTTCATGCTTTTGATGCCGATCTCATTAAGGGTCAAAAAATTATTGTTTCTAAAGCTAGGGAAAATGAAAAGTTTAAAACTCTCGATGGGACAGAGATTTCTTTAACGGGAACCGAACTCATGATCCGAGACGGGGAAAAGCCTGTTGCTCTTGCAGGAGTGGTTGGAGGTCTTAACTCTGGTATTCGAGAAGAAACAAAAAATATATTTATTGAAAGTGCTTTTTTTACAATAGAGACGGTGCGAAAAACATCAAGGCTTCATGGTATTGATACAGAGTCTGGCTATCGATTTTCAAGAGGAGTTGATCCGGCCATGACTTTAACCGCGATGAATCGTTGCTGTGAGTTGGTGCGTGATCTTGCCGGTGGTCAGCTCTACGGAGATCACCAGGACACGAATTCAGATCCTGTTGTTATTCGGGAAATTTTTCTTTCTCCACAAGATGTCAGTGAGCGTCTTGGTTTTGAAGCAAAAAAAGATGATGTTCTCATGTGGATGAAACGTCTTGGTGCACGTGTTGAAGAGGTGCAAGAAAAGTTTCATGTAATACCCCCAAGTTATCGAGGAGATCTCTTGATTAAAGAAGATCTTATTGAAGAGTTTGCGCGTC
Source organism: Bdellovibrionales bacterium (assembly GCA_039810365.1). Classification (GTDB taxonomy): domain Bacteria; phylum Bdellovibrionota; class Bdellovibrionia; order Bdellovibrionales; family JAEYZS01; genus JAEYZS01. Next base: position 8,390 of record JBDHWX010000073.1, read on the forward strand.
TTCATGGGTACGAGCACATTCCAGAAAAGTTACCACTTACGGGAATGACTCCCACTGGGCATACGCTTTCTTATATTTTAAATCAAAAAGTCTCTCAGGTTATGAGATCCCAGGGGTTCAATGAAGCCTTTAATTATGCCTTTGTCGACGAAAAGGGATTTCTTAAATTTTCAGGGTCAACAGACTCTCTCAAGGGAGTCGGTTTGGGACTTCAGTCCGAGCCAATTTTAATTCAAAATCCACTTTCTGAAGAATTTAATATTTTAAGACAAAATTTATCTTATGGTCTTTTTAAAAATGTTCTTCATAATGTTCGACAGAATCAAAACCTGGGAAGAATTTTTGAAGCGGGTTATATTTTTGATAAGCAAAACGACAGCTATCGGCAAACTTTTTCATTAGGTATTGCTAACTGGGGTATGCCACAAGGACTGTGGCAAAAAGAAAGCTCTTCGGAAAGATTATTTTTTGAAACAAAAACCAATATTGAAAATTTCTTAAAGGGTTTATCTATCAAATCGTGGAGCTGGGAAGAAGCTTCTGGAGTATGTTTCTTGCATCCTGGTCAGTCTGCAAGTTTAAAGGCAGAGGGACGTACTGTTGGTTTTGTGGGAGTCCTTCATCCGATCATTTTAGATTCTGAAAAACTAAGGGTTCCCGTCGTTATGGCGGAGTTTAACCTTGATTTACTTCTTAAAGGACAGCCTAGAATACCAAAAATAAAATCTTTTGTTCGAACTCCTTGTGTGGAGCGAGATATTGCTTTTGTCATGCCC
>JBDHWX010000074.1:0-9006 GCA_039810365.1 Bdellovibrionales bacterium
CTGCACCTTTACCTTAAGGATTACGTCTCCAAGACCTTCTGGACGGAGTTCTACCTTCATTTCACCACCACCTTTGGTGATGAGAGCTTGGGCATTTTCTGTGATCTTATTCAAATTTTCGTTACGAATTTGTGTCGGCAATTGAGGGACAAGACCACCTTCGATCTTATGGGTCAAATTTTGAGAAAATTGATTATCTACCTTGATATCTTGTTGTAATAATTTAGAGTCTTGATCTCCAAGTTTGTCCTTAAAGTCATCTTCCGCATTATCCTTTTCTGAGTGATTTGTTTTTTGACCCAAAATATTCTTCATTTGAATTTGTGTAACAGTATCTTCCGGTCCTACAAAAAACGGTTCTGTAATTTTATCTGGACTTATCTTAATCTCTTGAACACGCAATTGCGGATCCATCCCTGCCAATTTGTTAATGGCCACACCAGAAGCTTCTGTTTGTGCTGGTTGAACATTAAAAACATCACTCAAGCTCGAAGCAGCCACCGCAGGGATTGTCTGATTTTCACCTTGTTGAGTATGAGAAATATAATTTTGTGGCTCTATAGCTTTTCTTGCAATTTTTTGTTCTATAAGAGAATCAAGAGTGGTTTTTTGTGGAACAACCTTCTTAGCACTTGAAAGATTTGGAATTTCACTTGGGACTTGAGCCATTTGCCCCTTATCACCATCCTCTGTTGCAACTTTTTCTAAATCCTGGATCATTTCATTAAAAAATATCTGTGCTTTAGTAAAGTCTCTTGGCTGAAGCTCTAACTTTTCAAAAAATGGAGTCATGGCCTCATGAGGTGACTTAAGCATGATATCTGGAGGCAGTTGGTTTAACGCACGCATGACTTTTTCTGGACGTATTCCAAAATACTCATCCATTGATTCTAAAAATTTAGCAACAGGTTGCATTTGTGGAGGTAGCTTCTGTAAATCTACTGATTTTTGTGCGTTGCCAATCTCAGCAACTTCAGTATTTTCTTCTTCCTTTATCACGGGAGGGCGGTATTGATTAGGAACATTCAATATTTGCATTTGTGGAAGGTTTGAAATATCGGAATTGCTTTTTGTGCTCTGGTCTTCTTTTTTATTATATTTTTTTAGCGTTTGATTAAAAGGTGTATCTTCAATTTTTTTATTTAAAGATTTTTTTGAAACGTCCGAAGAGCTGTTTGGGTTAGTGTTATCTTGGGCGTCCTCAGCTTTAGAAAATAAAGGCTTCTTTAAAGAAGAGGCCTTCTCCTGAGATTTTGAAACAGTATTTGTTTCAAGAGCCTGAAATGGTGATAATCCTAAACCTGAAACCAATTTAACTTCCTATCCTTACTTTTTTCTATATCCCGTAAACTTTTCGCTAAGACGCTGTGCTTTTTCAGACTTCAGCATATTTAATATTTCGGCAGCGTCTTTTTTCTTCATTTTCTTAAAAACCTCAACCGCTAGATCTTCATTTAAGGTATCAACAATTTCTGCTGCCTTTTGTGGCTTCATAGCAGAAAAAAATGATACTAGCTTATCCACACTTTCTCCATCCGTCTGGACTCTTTCTTGAAGCTGATTTGCTATTTGTGTTCTCATTTCCTCTAGCTTCGTCATACGAGTGTCCAGTTCAACCTTTTGTTTATGCAATTCTTCTTCCAAATTTTTCAATTCACTTTCTTTAGCATCGAGTTGCTTTTTTCTTTCTTCTAAACTCTTGAAAAGAGCCACCTCTTCTGGTGTGAGCCCTATATTCGACACGACACTTTTTTCCTTAGCTTGACCTTTTGCCGAGGTAGGATTTTCCTTTTTCTCCGAATTTGCAGGAATTTTTTTCTCCTCTGCATCTGCTAGACCAAAAACTCCAATATCCACTTTTGCAACATACTTTTCCACATCTTCAACGTTATGGTAACCATAAAGACCTCCGGCAAGTGTAAAAATGGCACCAATAAGAGCTGTGGTAGGAAACTTCTTCCTCCTTTTTTGTACTTTTATTTTTTCATGCGACGGTGGTTGGGTGCCTAGAGATGTTTTGATTTTAAACTTATTCTTATTTGTTTTCATTTTTTTAAAATGCGTTTCGTATCCGGTTTTCATATTATTTCCTATCCTGCTTTTTGATTAGAGCCATACTGAAGAATATTCACCTCATCTATTCTCTTCTGCTCTTGCTTATTCATTTTCTTTTTAAATTCTAATTTATGTTTTTCTTTTAATTTTTCAAATGTCTTTTTCTCGCGAGACGCTTCAACAAGCCTATGTCTTTTTTCTTCTACTATTTTATTTAATCCACGAATAATTTGCTCTTGCTGCTCTATTAGCTTTTTTTGTGTTATAAAAAAATCGTGGAAATAGGAGAGATATTTTGCAACCTCTCCTCCCATTAATAAAATGTTATGTTTATCTATATAGGCTTTTTTTAAATCGCCTTTTAACTCTTCAAGAAATTTTTCTTGTTCCTTAAGTTTTACAGAAATTTCCATAAAGTCTTTTTGTGCTTGGCCTTCAAGAATCTCCTTATGCTTCAATACTTTTTCAAAGGTAAAACGGAATTTCACAATCAACCACCCTGCCTATTTAAAACATCTATCATAGAGTATACCGAGTCATTATATGGCGATGTTTCCTCTACATTTTGTTTAAGAAAATTTGTCATGTATTCATTAAGGCGAACAGATTTATCAATCTTAGTGTTTGCTCCTGCTTTATATGCTCCGATATTGATAAGATCTTCCGCCTCATTGTAAGTAGCAAGCATTTCACGAAACTGAATGGCATAATTCATGTGATCAGGCGACACCACCTTTCTCATGACACGACTTGTACTTTGTAAAATATCAATGGCAGGAAAATGTCCTCTCTGTGCAAGTCGTCTGCTTAAAACGATATGTCCATCAACAATGGAACGAACAGAATCAGCAATAGGATCATCCATATCATCGCCCTCAACGAGAACAGTGTAGAGACCTGTAATCGAGTAACCTGTATCAAAGGAACCCATTCTCTCCAAAAGTTTTGGCAATAAGGCAAAGACACTTGGCGTATAACCCTTTGTCGCCGCAGGCTCCCCAATATTTAATCCAATCTCTCTTTGCGCCATTGCAAAACGCGTAACGGAATCCATCATAAAAAGAACATTTAAGCCGAGAGAACAAAAATATTCTGCAATAGAAGTTGCAACAAAGGCTCCCCTCATTCTCACAAGAGGACTTTCATCAGATGTGGCAACAACAACAACAGATTTTTTTAATCCCTCTGGACCAAGATCGCTTTCCATAAATTCTTTAACTTCACGACCACGCTCTCCAATAAGCGCAATAACGTTCACGTCAGCCTGAGTACCCCTTGCTATTTGACCCAGCAAAACTGATTTTCCAACACCCGAACCTGCCATAATACCCACACGCTGTCCTTTTCCCACTGTTACCAGACTATTAATCGCGCGTATTCCAATATCGAGAGGCTCCGAAATAGGGCGCCTTGCAAGAGGATTTACAGAATTTTTATATATACTCACTTCGTCGGTGGACTCAATAGTGCCTTTTCCATCGATTGGTTGGCCAAGCCCATTTAAGACTCGCCCCAAAAGATTCTCGCCTACACGAATTGTTGAAATTTGTTTTTCTAAAATAATTTTTGAACCAAGCCCAACACCTTGAATATCGGTAAAAGGCATCATTAAGGCTTTTTGATCTTTAAAGCCAACAACTTCGGCAAGCACAGGGGACTTTCCGTGAACATGGATATGGCATTGACTTCCAACAAATGCTCCTGGCAAGTACCCCTCAATCAAAAATCCAACAACGCGAGTGACTTTTCCCACTTCTTTCGTCAGAGATGTTTGATCTAAAGCCTTTTTGTATTTTTCTAAATTAAGACTTTCCGTAAAAAACTCCGTCTATGTATTAGATGGTTTTTGTCCATTTAAGGTTTCCCAAAGCTTATTGAGTCGCTCTTCTAAAGTTGCATCCACCAACCCATGATCAGTTTCAAAAATGCATCCGCCTTTTTGAATCTCTTGTGTGGGATAAAATTTAATTTTCTTATAAATATCTGAATCTTGATTTATTTCCCGCATAAGTTTCTTAATTGTTTCAAAGTCTTGGTCATTTAAACGCACAGTAATATTTTCTTTTGAATCTAGAGAATCTATGACCTGACTCATAATTTCTTTTATTGTTGCTTCATTTTTTTGTACGTGTTCTCCAACAATTTTTTCACAAATATAATATAGAAGATCTATGAGAACGCCTTCATTTTGGTTCAGAGCTTCTTTTTTCATGCTCCGAACACCTTCTAACAACTGCTGAATTTCTTGCAGGCTTGTTTTAATGATGGCATCGTGCTGTTCATAGGCTGCCCTTTTTCCCTCTTGAAGTCCTAGGTCATAGGCCTCTTGATAGGCTTTTTCCTGAATTTCATTTAACTTTTCTATAACTCTTTCTTCTATTTTTTGTTCGATCTTCTTTTTTTCTGCTCTCGATATCCCTGTCTGTTGGGAGACAAGATCATCAATTTTAAATCGTGACTCCAAACTCTCCTCTTGCTGCTCTAAAACAAATGGCTTTGCAGCTGCAGGAATAGCAAGATCTAAATGCTTGGGCTCAAAGTTAAGAACGCCACTTGCATCCTCATCTTCTTGACGAATAATCTTTGTAATATGTGCGTTAGACAAGGGCATCTTCTGAACCACCTCTTGCAATTAGGATTTTTCCTTCTTGCTCAAGTTTTCTTGCAGCATTCACAATCTCTTGCTGGGCAGACTCAACATCGGAAAGCCTTGCTGGGCCCATAGAATCAAGATCTTCTCTTAATAACTGTGCCGCACGCGCAGAAATATTTCTAAAAATCTTTTGACGAATATCTTCGTTGGCCGTCTTAAGCGCCAATAATAATTTATCATTGGGAACTTCCTTAAGAAGAACTTGAATTCCTCTGTCATCAATTTTTGTAATATCCTCAAACACAAACATAAGCTTTCTAATTTCTTCTGCCAAAATAGGATCTTTTTCTTCAAGTCTTCCCATAATTTGGGTTTCCGTATTCTTATCCATGATGTTCATCATTTCGGCCACAGGCTGCACTCCACCAAGAGAAGCCTGATCCACTGTTCCAACTGTTGAAAGCTCTTCTTTTAAAACTTGATCCAGATCTGCAATAAGTTGTGGAGAAATATAATCCAAATTAGAAAGTCTTAAGACAACTTCGGTTTGGATATTTTCTGGTAATCTTTTTAGAACTTCTGATTTTTTTTCTGGTTCTAAGTGTGCCAGGATAACCGCTATTGTTTGAGGATGCTCGTTGATCAAGAAATTGGAAAGAGATTTTGCGTCTACAACTTCTAGACTTTCGAGGGATCTCTGTCCCCCTCCTCTGGCATTGAGATGGCCTAAAATTCCTCTGGCCCTTTCTTCTCCCACCGCTTGAATAATATTTTCTTTGGCAATCAAATCGGCAGAAAAAATATATTCATTGGTTTCACTAATCATTTCATAAAATTCTTCTAAAACCTTTTTTGTAATATCAACGGGAACCACACGAAGCCTTCCCATAATTCCAAGAAGCTTACGAATATCCGTATCGTTTAAAAATTGTAAAACTTGGTTTGTTGCCCCCAAACCAAGGTAATTCAAAAGGATTGCTGCCTTTTCAAAACCCTTTAGATTTTCGAATTTTATATTTTCTGGTTTTTTTAATAGCGCACTCATCCATCTCTCCTTACAAGCCATAAGCTAAGGGCGTCGGCAGCTTTTTTATTATTCTGATCAATGAGACCAACAATACGATCCTTAAGGAGTTCGCTCTCTGCCTTATCTGGATCGATAGATTCTTCAAGTGTTGGTAGAGCCGTTGACATTCCGGGTAAGCTGCTATCCACGGCCTGCAGCTCTTCAAGTTCTTCGATAGTCTTTGGTAAAAGTTCTTCAACAGATTCTTGGAAGTTATCTGTGATCCATCTCATGAATGGGCGTACGACCACAAAGAAGAAGAGAATGAAGCTAAGTCCAATAATTCCCCATCTCAGCATATACGAAAATAACTTGCGTCGCTCAAGAGAGCTTAACAACTGTTCTGCTTCTTCAAAATCCTCATTTTGAAATCGTATATTTTGCATCGTGAAGGTATCACCACGTTTTTCATTATAGCCAATGGCATTTTTAACAAGAGCAGAGTATTTATCAAGATCAGCGGCTGGAATTTCCTTCCATGACTTTTCAACTGTTCCGTCACTTTTTTTGGAATTTTCTATAACACCATCAACAAGAACCGAAACACTAATTTTTTTAACTTCTCCGGGAGCTTCTTTAATGTTACGTACCGTTTTTGGAACTTTAAAATTAATTGTTTTATATTCCTTAGCTACATCTTGATTAAATGCAACAGACCCGGCTTCCTGAGCACCTGGCAGATTCGCTCTCGCACCAGGAACACCCGTAGGGTTGGATCTATTTCCATTTAATTTTTCATCTTCTGTTATTTGTGATTCAACAGCTGTACGATCTGGGTCGACAACTTCTTCAACAGCCATAACATCTTTCGTATTAATATCAGCGTTCACTTTCGCAATCACTCGGCCCTGTCCAACAACCTTAGACAAAATATCTTCAATTCGAGATTCCAACTGTCTTTCTGTTTTTTCTTTTAATTCGATCATTTCAAGAGACATTGCAGACGTGGAGTTGGCATGGTTTTTAGATAAAACCTTACCACGAGAATCCACCACCGTCACATCATCAGACTTGAGATTCTCAACAGAGGAGGCTACTAAATTTGTTATCCCCCGCACCTGTTCTTCGCTTAATTGTTTTCCGGGATACAAATCCAGAACCACAGAAGCCGTTGTCTTTCCAGATTCCTCAAGAAAGGTTTTTTTAGGCGGGAGGGCCAATATCACTTTGGATCTTTTAACCGCATCAAGGCTATTGATTGCTCTCATCAATTCACCCTGAAGAGCTCTTTGGTAATTGATTCTTTGCACATATCCCGTTGCACCAAGATCTTGCTTATCAAAAAGTTCAAGGCCTATACTACCCGCATGTGTAGCTCCAAGCTCTGTCATCAATGCCATCTGGGTCGTATACACATGCTCTGGAGGTACAAGAATAGCCTTACCTCCATCTTCAACTTTAAATGGAATATTCTTTTCTTTTAATTTTTCAATAATGAGAGAAAGATTTTCAGGAGAAACATCTTTCATCATGGGCACAAAAGATGTACTCGACATCATAAATGAAACAATTGTAATCGCTGCAAGAACAATACCGACGGAGGCAATCATGGACATTCTTTTAGTCGGAGTTAAATTCCGATAAAAGTTTTTAAATTGCGCCAATAAATTTCCAAAAAGTTTCCCCATATATCACACCTGCATTTTCATTATTTCTTGATATGCTTCAATAATCTTATTTCGAACCTGAACCATAAGTTTTAGTGCTATGTCGGCTTTTTCTGCGGCAATCATTGTTTCGTGAATGTTCTGACTTTTTCCCGTAGCAAGTTCTTGCATTTTGACGTCGGCTGCTTTTTGTAAGCTATCAACAGTATTCACTGCATTTTTAAGTGTTGCTGCAAATGACTCACCAGGAACACCAGGATTTTCTTTTGGAAATGTTTGAGCTTGCGAAGTCTGCGTGCGATTGAGTCCAATACCATCACGAATATTGAGGCCCGAAGAATTAAATTTTAAACCATCCATGGTAACCCCTAAAATGACAGCTCATCCCTAGCTGCCTACTTATTAGTTTATCGTCCTATATCAATTGCGTCCAGTGCCATATTCTTAGAGGTATTAAAGGTCGAGATATTCGCCTCGTAAGAACGTTGCGCCTGAATCATATTTGCCATTTCTTCCATCAAGTTCACATTGGGATACGCCACATAACCATCTTCATTGGCATCAGGATGGTCTGGCTCATACTTTAGTAGAGGTGCTTTTGTGTCGACTGCAATATCTGAAACCTGTACCCTTTGAAGATTGCGATCGCCTTTATCAATTAAAATTTCACCAAATTTTTTCTGTTCAGGTATGGCTTCAAAAATTGCATCCTTACGTCTGTAAGGACCACCCTCTGGTGTACGGGTCGTATTCACATTGGCAATGTTTGACGAAATTGTATTCATGCGAATACGTTGTGCGGCCATTCCGCTACTTGAAACCCGCATTGCCGTCATAAAATCCATTATCGAGTCCCTTCCGAAGCGGCATACTTTAATGCTGCTAATTTTTTTCTCATCAATTCGAGTGCAGCCTTATAGATAATTGAGTTATCTGTTAGAGTTGCCATTTCTTTTTCAACATCAACTGTATTTTTATCGTTTGAAACATTAATTTCAGGATTGTCATAAATATCGGCTGTCACTCGACGAATCGCTCCTTCAACTGCAGGCATTTGCCCCGGGGAAGAGGTTTCAACACCAGGAATTCCCTCCATCTGAAGCGCTCTGGAAAGAGAATCTTCAAAATCTATCTTTTTGGCTGCATATCCAGGAGTTTCAGCATTGGCAATGTTGGCAGCAGTTAAATTATGACGAATAAGCCGCATATCTAGCGACTTCGACAAACCCTCTGTCGTTCTATCAAACAGTTTGCTCATAATCTTCTTCCTTGCGATATTCGCTTAATTTATTTCTTAGGGTTCGAATGCTAATACCCAAAATTTTTGCTGCATGAGTGCGATTTTGAGAGGTAAACTCGAGTGTCTTTAGTATTAAAAACTTTTCAGCTTCTCCGAGTGTAATTCCGGGAGTAAAGGGCACATCTTTTGACTTTGTCTCCATATTTAAATTTAAATCAGCCTCTTCGATTATTAATTTTTGTGATAATAGCATTGTTCTTTCTATAACATTTTGAAGCTCTCGCACATTTCCCGGCCACGCATAAGATAACAACGAATTCATTGCGTCTTCTGAAATTTCTTTGTTAGGAACGCCATTCATCACACAAGCTGTTTCTACAAAATGCTTGATCAACATTGCAAGATCCTTAGGACGTGATCGCAGTGGCGGAATATGAATCGGAAT
>JBDHWX010000075.1:0-9005 GCA_039810365.1 Bdellovibrionales bacterium
TGTTGGAGATGTTATTGGTAAGTATCATCCTCACGGCGATACAGCTGTTTATGATGCTGCTGTTAGAATGGCGCAAGATTTTTCTCTTCGCTATCCACTTATAGACGGTCAAGGAAACTTTGGTTCCATAGATGGAGATAGTCCTGCGGCTATGAGGTATACCGAAATTCGCATGACAAAACTGACCAGCGAATTATTAACGGATATTGATAAAGAAACAGTCCCCTTTGGCCCCAACTATGATGATTCACTAGAAATACCAACCGTTTTACCTGCAAAATTTCCAAATCTTCTTGTTAACGGGTCATCTGGAATTGCTGTCGGAATGGCAACAAATATCCCTCCACACAATTTATCAGAAGTGATCGATGGCTGTATTGAGTTGATTAATAATCCCGGGTGTGGTCTTGCCGATATTCTTAAGCACATTAAGGGCCCAGACTTTCCGTCAGCGGGCACAATTGCGGGGAAAAATGGCATCATAGAGGCATACAAAACAGGGCGCGGAAGCGTAACAATGCGAGCGGTTGCAGAAATAGAAACTTTCGGCAATGATCGCGAGCGCATCGTCATTACAGAAATTCCCTATCAAGTTAACAAAGCCAAACTTATAGAGAATATCGCTGACCTTGTACGCGATAAAAAAATTGAGGGTGTTTCAGATATCAGAGACGAGTCGTCTCGTGAAGGAATGAGAATTGTCATCGACATTAAGCGCGGTGACTCTGGCAATATCGTATTAAATCGTCTTTATAAGTTCACTCAACTCGAATCACGTTTTGGAATTATTCTTTTAGCTCTTGATAGAGGAAGTCGTCCAAAGGTTTTCAACCTTAAAGAAATTTTAGAAGCTTTTATCCAACACAGAAGAGAAGTCGTAACCAAGAGATGTATCTTTGATCTTAAAAAAGCAGAGGCAAGAATTCACATTTTGCAAGGACTTAAAATTGCAATCGACAATATAGATGATGTTGTTGAGACCATTAAAAAGAGTGCCGACGCGAATGCTGCAAAAATTGCCCTTGGCCAAAAATATTCTCTATCGGACATTCAATCCCAGGCCATTTTAGAGATGCGGCTGCAAAGATTAACAGGCCTAGAGAGACAAAAAATAATAGAAGAAATCGCAGAAATAGAAAAAGAAATTGAATGGTTAAAAATGGTTCTGGGTGACGTTCGTGAAATTTATAAAATCATAACTCAAGAGCTTGTTACAATAAAAGAAGAGTATGGAGATCAGAGAAAGACAAAAATAACAAGCGAAGAGAGCGAAGATCTGGCCGATGAAGACCTCATTGCCAAAGAAAACGTCATGGTCACCATTACCCACAGCGGGTATATTAAAAGAATTCCCATAGAAACTTATCGTGCACAAAAACGAGGTGGCAAAGGGCTTAAGGGAATCGAAACTCGAGATGAAGACTTTGTAACCAATATTTTCACCGCCAATACACATACCACCCTGCTTGTCTTTACAGATAAGGGGAAAATATATTGGAGCAAAGTTCACAAATTACCTTCTGGCACAAGGCAATCAAAAGGAAAAGCTATTGCCAACGTGGTTCAACTTGCAACAAACGAAAAGGTTCAGGCCATTTTGCCAATAGAAGAATTTAGAGAAGATCAATTTGTTCTTTTGGTAACAAAAAATGGAATTATAAAAAAGACTTCTCTTGATGCCTTCTCAAACCCACGCCCCTCAGGCATCATTGCCCTTACAACAGATCTAGATGATGAATTGGTTGTGGCAAAATTAACGACTGGTAACGATGATATTTTTGTTGCAACAAAAGAAGGAATGTCCATCCGATTTAGCGAATCTGAAGTCCGCGCCATGGGAAGATCTGCCAGAGGTGTTAAGGCGATTACATTAGGAAAAGGCGACTATGTTATTGGATGCGAAGTGATCATCCAAGACTGCAAAGATCATATTTTAATGGTTACAGCCAAGGGCTACGGAAAACGTAGCGAGACCTCAGAGTATAGGACTCAGGGGCGCGGTGGCGTTGGCATTATTACACAAAAAGTAACAGATAAAGTTGGAGAAGTGATCTCTACAATTTTAGTTAACGAAACAGAAGATGTCATGCTGATGACAGACAAGGGCCAGGTTATTCGAATTAAATGTAATAATATTTCTCTTCTTGGTCGAAACACTCAGGGTGTTCGTCTTATTAACTTAAATGATCCAGAAAAAGTTTCAAGTGTAGCTCGAGTTGTGGCAGAAGAAGAAACAGACGAAGGAAGCCCTCCCGAAGAAACAAATGCTTAAACAAATCGGATTGCTGTTATTCATATGTGTTGCGCTGTGTTCTTGTGAGCCCAAGGGTTCAAAAAAAGAATTTGAAGCGGTCAAAAAACTCTTTAATCAGAATAAAAACGAAGAGGGAATTGTTTTAACCGAACAAACGACAAAACTTTATCCAGAGGACACGGCATCAGTGGAAGCAGCAAAACTTGCAGCCGAAACGTGCCTAAAGGACTCCAAAACTTGTGGCGATAGAGAAGAGATCTTTCTCAAATTTATTATTAAAAGATCATCATCTGAGCAAGACCAGATCAAATCTTTAAAGCGGTTATGTGAAATTTATTATGATAAAGGCTTGTACTCACAAGTTGTTGTAGAAATGAGCAGACTTTTATCAAAACAGGAATTTCAAGACGGTCGCCTTGAAATTCGACTAAAACTTGCCAGAACCAACTTTTATATTAAAAATTTTTATCAAGCGCAAACAGAGTTAAAAAAATATTTAACAGAAGCCAAAACAGAAGAAGAAAAATTTAGCGGCTATCAATTGCAAGCCGACATACAGGCCGCAGATAAAAAATATGCAGATGCAATGAAAACCTATAAATACATTTTTGATAACTTTAAAGAACTCTATTTAAAAAATCAGATTTATATGAACGAAGTTCTTTTAATGGAAGACCAAAAGCAATTGGATCAGGCCATTGGATTTTTAGAAAATCTCAAACCACAAATAGAAAATCACGACTTTATACAGGCAAAAATAGAGAGACTAAAAGAAAGAAAAGCCCTGTTGCCTGGCGCATCTGGGCTCAAAAGATAGTATGGAAAAAAGACAATATTATATTTTTCTAGGATTAATATTTGAACTTATGGGGCTTGTTCTCGCCTTTGTGTATGCGGGGCATTACTTTGATGAAAAATATCAACTTAAAGGAATAGGCATTGCGGGTGGAGGAATTTTAGCCCTTATTATTTGGGTGATTCACCTTATACAAGCCTTTAAACAGCGGTCTCCGGAAGATCCAAAGTGATAAAATCATTTTTTATTTTACAAGCCCTTGTCTCTATAATAACGGCAACTCTTGTGCTTGTATTTGTGGGACAAACCCAGGCCATTTCTTTTGCAGTCGGAGCCGCATTTGCCTTTACAAACACACTTGTCTTAGCAATGATTATCAATCGAATCTTTACTAAAAAATCAGTTGCTTTGAGCTTTATTCTTATTATATTCAAGTATCTTATTTTTGGAGTTGTACTCTATATTTTGATAACCAAAAAACTTGTTCTTGTGAGCTGGTTTATGGTTGGCCTCAGCATTCTTGTGATGTCGATAATAGGGCTTGCGGTGTTACATCTCCAAAGTGTAAAAAAGGAAAAATAAATATGGAACACTTTAGTTGGACGTTATTTATTCCCGGAATCCACCACAATAATATTCACGTAGCAACAGCCCTTATCGTTGCAGCCCTTCTCATTTTATTTAGTGTGCTTGCCTATGTCGCATCCAAAAAAAGCAAGAGCCCAGCTCCAGCAAATAAGCTTTCAATAAAAGCATTAGCAGAAGTGACAACAGAATTTATTGTGGGACTATCGGATATGGTCGTCGGCAAACACGGAAGAAAATTTGTTCCTATGTTTGGAGCCATTTTTCTTTTTATTTTTATCAATAATCTTATGGGACTTGTTCCAGGCATGACCCCCGCAACAGATAATTTTAATACAACACTTGCTGTTGGTGCGTTCACTTTTGTTGCTTACACACTTTATGGCATCTACGAGCACGGGCACCACTATCTTAAACAATTTACAGGTCACTTACCGCTTAAGCTTTCACCTCTTTTGCTTTTACTTCCCTTGATGTTTGTTATTGAACTTATTTCCCACGCAGTACGCCCCATGAGCTTAGGATTACGTCTTCGTGGAAACATGGTTGGTGACCACACCGTTCTTGGGATATTTACAGATCTTGTTCCCATTGGAGTTCCTGTCATATTTTATTTATTGGGACTCTTTGTTTGTTTTGTTCAGGCTTTTGTTTTTACGTTACTTGCAATGGTGTACGTATCCATGGCGGTAGCACACGACGATCACTAAATAAAGGAGATAACCATGAAAAAAATGATCGCTCTCGTCGGTATGATGTTTCTATCAATCCCAGCTCTTGCTCAAGAAGCAGCCACAAACGCAAGCGGATCTGCAGGGTACCTTGGTATTGCAGCAGGTCTTACAATTGGGATAGCAGCATTTGGAGGAGCTCTCGGACAAGGTCGCGCAGCTCAAGCAGCTCTTGATGGAATTGCAAGAAATCCTGCGGCTCAAGGAAAGCTTTTTGTTCCAATGATTATTGGACTTGCTCTTATTGAGTCTCTAGTGATTTATGCTTTTGTTATTTCATTCATGCTTCTTGGCAAATTCTAATTTAGATTTGAGAAGATAAAATAAAAAACCCAATAGCAATATTGGGTTTTTTTATATAAAAACCCTTAGCCCTCGAGATGCTTCTTTAAATAAATTCCTGTATAAGATTTTTTATTTTTCATTATGTCTAAGGGATGGCCAACGGCAACAACCTCTCCGCCACCGACACCGCTTTCTGGGCCAAGATCAATAATGTAATCACTTGATGCAATGACATCGAGATTATGTTCAATAATGACGACGGTGTTATTATTATCAACAAGCCTGTGTAATAACTCGATAAGTTTTTTTGTGTCATCAAAATGTAACCCCGTTGAGGGTTCATCTAAAATATAAAGAATATGCCCAGAACGTTTTTTTGATAATTCTTTTGCAAGCTTGATTCTTTGGGCTTCTCCACCCGAAAGAGTAGTTGAGCTTTGCCCCAATGTTAAATAATCAAGCCCCACTTGGTTTAATATTTCTAATTTTTGATGAAGAGCCGGAATATTTTCAAAAAACAAAAGAGCTTCTCGAATACTCATATCTAAAACATCAGAAATAGATTTATCTTTAAATTTTACATTTAGAGTTTCAAGATTATACCGGGATCCCCCACAGACATCACAAGTCACAAAAACGTCTGCCATAAAGTGCATTTCTACACGCACCTGACCGCCCCCCTGACAAGCCTCACATCGCCCTCCCTTAACGTTAAAGCTAAAGCGACCGGGACGATACCCGCGAACTTTAGACTCTGGCAGTTGGGCAAAGAGGTCGCGAATCAACGAAAAAAGACCAGTATAGGTCGCAGGATTAGAGCGAGGCGTTCTTCCGATAGGTTTTTGGTTAATTTCGATAACACCAGAAAGGTTTTCGAATCCAGATATCGACTCAAAAGGAGCGGGATGATAGTCGCGTACATAAAAATGATTGGAAAGATATTTATAAAGCGTATCAATAATAAGAGTGGATTTACCACTCCCACTAACACCAGTTACAGAAGTCATAGAATTTAATGGAATTTTCACATCAATATTTTTTAAATTATTACCGCTAGCATTTTGTATAGCAAGAAATCGATCAAATTTTTTTGGCGGCCTTTTTTGATAAGCAAGAAGCTTTCTTGATAGATATTGCCCCGTTAAACTTGCCGAAGATTTTTCAATTTCCTTGGGAGCCCCCTGCGCAACAAGGTCTCCGCCAAGAACACCAGCTCTGGGCCCTATATCGATAACAAAATCAGCCGAGCGAATTGTTTCTTCATCATGCTCAACAACAACAATGGTATTTCCCTTATCCTTAAGCTCATTCAGAGCAAGCAACAGCTCGTGGTGATCTTTTGAGTGTAAGCCGATACTCGGTTCATCAAGAACATACAAAACGCCAACCAAAGGAGAGCCGAGCTGATTTGCCAAACGGATTCTTTGAGCCTCGCCACCCGAAAGAGAGCGAGCACTGCGGGACAAAGAAAGATGAGACAAGCCAAGTCGTAAAATAAAACCTATTTTATAGTTCATCTTTCGTATGAGTTTTTTTAAAATAGCGGATTCTCTTTCAGAAAGAGAGAGTGAGTTTATCCAACTTAAAAGTTGATCAAAAGGCAGAAGGCTAAGATCAAAAATATTTTTTTCTGAGATAAAAACATTTAAAGATTCTTTTCTTAACCGAGCGCCGTCACAGTCGGGGCAAACCTCGCCCTCTTCAAAGAGATCAGAGGAATCTTCCTCTTCATCATCTAAACGAGATTCGTCTAAATAAGGGTCGAGATAACCAAGCCCGCGACAGGTCTGGCAATAACCACGTGGATCATTAAAGGAAAAAGATCTTGGTTCAATTTCAGGAGGGGAATATTGGCAAACGGGGCAAGCGGCCTCTTTGGAATAGGAGCGATGAGAGTTGTCAGATAGATTTTCAACAGCAAGAAAGCCTTTTGATAATTTAATAGCATTTTGAAAGCTTTCCATCAGACGATGTCGGATATCATTTTTTATAATAAGTCGATCAACGACAAGCTCGATGTTATGCACTTTTGTTTTTAGTAACTTTGGTGCATTTTCTAGTTCATAGTATTGGTCATCAATTTTAGCTCGCAAAAAACCTTTTTTTAACCAAGAAGAGATTTCTTTTTGAAATTCTCCTCGTTTATTTCTTACGACAGGAGCCAAAATATGAATCTTTGTGCCCTCATTTAAAGAGAGAATCTCTGTACACAAAGTTTCTTCGTTTAATTTCTTAAGCTCAATATGGTGTTCTGGGCAAAAGGCTCGCCCAATCCGACTAAACAAGAGCCTAAAATAATCATAGATTTCTGTAACTGTTCCTACTGTCGATCTTGGAGAAACAACCGTTGTTTTTTGTTCAATTGAAATTGTTGGAGAGAGTCCCTGTATAGAATCGAGATCTGGCTTTTTTAATTGTTCTAAAAATTGTCGCGCATAGGTTGAGAGCCCCTCAACGTAACGCCTTTGTCCTTCGGCATAGAGAGTATCAAAAGCAATGGTTGATTTCCCACTTCCGCTTACGCCAGTGAGAACAGTCAGCTTGTTGCGTGGGATAAACACATCGATATTTTTAAGATTGTGTTCGCGAGCACCTTTAATAAAAATACCGTCTTGTATCTGTTCCATAAATTAAGATTTTCAAATTTTAAAGAAGAGGGTTTACAACTTCTTCAATTTCATTTCGCAAGGAATCGAGCCGCTCTTGTGTGGTGGCCTCGAACCTCAATACAATAACGGGCTGGGTGTTCGAAGCCCTAGCCAAAAACCAAGAGTCTTGAAATTGTACGCGTATACCATCAATAGTTGAAACCTCTGCGCCCACGGTTGCTTCAAACTTGCTTTTGATCACGTTTACAATAGAAAGCTTTTTTTCTTCTGTCGTATCAATTCGAATTTCTGGTGTAAAAAATGCCTTGGGCAGATCGCTTAAGATTTCAGAAAAATGCTTTTTTTCTTTTTTTAGAATCTCAATAACTCGAAGACCCGCATAGAGCGAATCATCATAGCCGTAATTGCGATCGTTAAAAAAAATGTGACCACTCAACTCGCCGCCAAAAGGAGAATTTTCATCTTTAATTTTTTGCTTAATAAGACTGTGTCCTGTTTTCCACATAATGGGTAGACCGCCATGCTTTTTGATATCATCATAAAGTCGATAGGAGCACTTAACGTCTCCAATAATTTTAGACCCAGGGCGCTCCTTTAAAACAGACCTTGCAATAAAAGCCATTAAATCATCACCCAAAATCATTTTGGAATTATTATCAACAAGGCCGATCCTGTCGGCATCACCATCAAAACCAATACCTACAAAAGCCTTTTCTTTTTGAACAGCCTCTTTAAGATCTTTTAGATTTTTTTCTACAGTTGGGTCTGGATGATGATTGGGAAATCGTCCATCAGGTTCCTCAAATAAAATTTTGTGGGAAACATTACAAGCGTCATAAAGTCTTCTGGCAACGATTCCAGCAGCTCCGTTTCCACAATCTAAGACAACAGGAACACCAGAAAGATCGCCAAACTCTTTTTTATATCGCTCAACGTAGTCTGGAAAAATATCTATTTTTTCAATAGATCCTTGAGCATTGAAGTAATCTTCATTTTTAATGATTTTATAAATTGTCTGAATACTTTCCCCATAAATGGTATTATGGCCGAGAGAAATTTTGAAACCGTTGTAATCAGGAGGGTTGTGGCTTCCTGTTACCATAATTCCACCGTGAATGTTTTTGTAAAAAAATGTCGAAAAATATGTCATAGGAGAAGTCACCAGGCCAAGAAGCTTTACGTGACAACCCGAATCCTTTAATCCCTGAGAAAGAGATTCAACAAGTGCGCGACTTGAAAGGCGAGCATCTTGTCCAATAGAAATTGTGGGGTTTTTGATCCCTATTTTTTCTTGGTGTAGAGTTGCATAAGCCCGACCAAGATTATACGCAAAAGATTCATCAAAATCCTCGCCAACAACACCACGAATATCATACTCGCGAAAGATAACCGACTTCATAATCATGATTTACCTCAAGAGATCTTTTATACTATTTTTAGAGCTAATTTGATAGCTGAAATCATAGAAGAAGGATCTGCCTTATTAAGCCCAAAGATGTCTTTTGCCGTCCCATGATCTACGCTGACACGCACAAAGGGAAGATTAAGAGAAATCTGAGCACCACGACACTGATTGTGAAAAATTTTAAAAGGAATTAAGCCCTGATCGTGATACATAGCAATAAAAAGCGAGAATTTTTTATAGTACGGCGGTTGAAAGGCAACATCGGGGATGAGTGGGCCCTCAATAGAAAAGCCCAATTTTTTTGCCCTTCGAAGAGCTGGTAATAAAATGGTTTTTTCTT